>JADFQA010000009.1 GCA_022562055.1 Acidobacteriota bacterium
ACGGATGAGACGGCCGATTGCAGAGATCGTTCGAGGGCCCAATCGAGTGACATGTTGGAGTATCAGCGAACCACCCGTCCGGCGAGGGAGAGGACGGGCGGTTCGCCAAACGTTGTCGTTTCACGAATCCGCCGGGCTCACGATGGGTGTTGTGTCGCCAACCCGGTCAAATTCGGTGACCGAGCTGCCGGTGTTCCCGTCGATCTCGATCCCGTACGACGCTTGCACCAGGAGTCCATCCTCGATGACGAGGGTCACCTCGATTGGATCCCCAACGAGGCCCAGTTCCGCGGCCGGGTAGGTTGCTGAAAGACGTACTGTGCTTGCGTCCGAGGATGACACTTCGAGTGAAGCGGGTGACGAGAGTGCGGCGAGAGGATTCTCGGACGGCGGTAGTCCGTCGAGCTCTTCCCATTCGCCGTCGGGCAGTCGCGCCCACTGACCGTTTGCAGTCGTTATGTACTCGACCTCTCCCGATCCTGAACGGATCGAGACTTGGGATGAGCCATCGAACCATCGGCCAGCGATCACGGTGGCTTGCTCGCTGTTGATCGTCACAGTTCCTGTGAATTCGTATCCCTCGGCGAAGCTGGCCAGCGCGTCAGCAAGAAGCCTTTGGGCATCGATTGCCGTGGTTGGTGCCTGCGATTCGGCGGGGTCAACCGCGGCCGTCGTAGCGGTAGCAGCGTTGGAGGTGGTGGTCGCTGTTGTGGAAGTGCTCGATAGTTCGCCAATCGTCGAACTGCAGCCCGCAAGTGCCAGCAACAAGATGGTGGCGGCCCCGAGGGGCCGCCACCATGGCTTCATTGAACGACTATTCGTCGTCATCTCGTCGTCGTCGTGGTCCTTCTTGTCGCGATCGTCGTCGTCGTCGTCGTGGTCCTTCTTGTCGCGATCGTCGTCGTCGTGGTCGCGGTCCTTCTTGTCGCGATCGTCGTCGTCGTGGTCGCACTTCTGCGTGGTCTGCGATTTAACCTTGAGGTCCCAGGTGCCGTCGTCGCTTTCCTTGAGTTCGACGCGAACTCGTGCATCGGAGTCGGCGAACCGCACCTCGAAACCGTGACCCTTGTCCTTGATGTCGTATGTGTCGGGATCGGCGTCAGCGCTGTCAACGGTGGTGCCAGTGAACGTGAGGTCGCCGGTATCGGAGATTGCATAGGTGATGCCGATTGGTGTGCCGTCGCAGTAGCGCCCGACCCAGTTGTGGTCGCCGACGAGGTCGGCTAGCTGCTGGTCCTTGAGCTTCTGTATGTCCTTGCCTTTGAGTTCGATCGAAAGCTTTACCGAAGTGTTGTCATCGTCATCATCGTCCTCGAACTCCATCTCAACCTTGATCTTCAAGGTCATGGTGTAGCCGTTCGAGGTGAATGTGATCTTCACCCACGACTCGGCCTCGTCATCGTCGAGTTCCATCCTGATGTCGCTGATTTCGGAGGCACCGTCCTCAGGGAACATTGCTGTGACAAACACGTTTGCCAGCTCTGGATAGCCGTCGGCGTTCTCAATAACGTCAAAAGCCACGGAAGTTTTGTCGTCGGCACCGAAGAGGACAGCCGACCAGGCGTGGCTGCCAACAATGGCGGATAGATCAGCTGCCTTTATGGTTGCGCGCAACCTGTCTTTCTTGGCCGACACATCGATGCGGGTCGAACCATCTTCGTCGGTGAATCGCACCTTGTTCTCACCGGTATGCGTCTCGGTGAACGCCGTGTCGCTAATCTCGACCTCGGTGATGTTGCCGATTTCGTCCACGGTAACCGCTACGTTCAGCGGGGAACCGAGGATCCCAAGCGTAAGAGTCATTCCTCCGGTGTCCGCAATCGCTTGCGTCGTACTGGCGGATGCTGCCGCTGGGGCGATCAGCGAACTCGCAGCGACGGACAACGTCAGCAGACTTATCCAGCGTTTCTTCATGTGGTTTCGATCCTCTCGGTTGCTTCGGCCGGTAAACCAGGGCCGTTTGCGTTGTACAGGTGTGTCATCACCTTCTCTAACTATCGGCGATCGATGGTTAAGCCAGGGTTAGGCGACCACTAACAGTGGCAGAGGAGAGTTTTTCTTTGCCGACATGAAAACCCGGATCTCAGGTGGTTACACCATCGGTTTGTCGGTGAGTCCCATGAATTTCACAATGCGTGCGGAGATTTCCTCAATCGATACAGCCGTGGTATCGGTCGGGCGTAACCCCATCGATCGATAGATGCGAGCTGCGCGGTTGACATCAGCAGTACACCGGTCTTGGGACGCGTACGGCGAGTTGGGCCGCCGGTGCTGCCGAATCTTGTGGAGGCGGACCGGGTCGATCGTCAGTGCGTAAAGCTTGTCAACGTGGTGGATCAACGCTTCCGGCAGTCCGGGAGAGTCAAGGTCCTCGTCAATGAGCGGATAGTTCGCTGCCGCGACGCCGTAGTGCATTGCCAGGTACAGACATGTTGGTGTCTTGCCGCATCTCGATACGCCGATGACGATGACGTCCGCTCGATCGTAGTGTTGGAGCCCAACGCCGTCGTCTGTGCTCAGCGTGAAATCGACGGCGTCGAGGCGCTTCTGGTACCCCTTGCTGTCCGAGATGTCGTGAAATGTTCCGATATCGCGGCTCGGCTGTGCGTGCAGTTCCTCAGATAGGGCAGGCACAAACGCACTGAACGTATTGAGAACAAGCGCATCGGCAGCGTCAACGTGCTGTTCAAGGCTCTTGTTGATAAGGGTTGTGAAAACGATGGGGCGTGATCCGATGCGTTCGCCGACTTTCACGATTTCAGCGGCGATCGCCTTTGCCTTGGCGTCCGTGTCCACGAAGGATCGTACGAGATACACCCACTCGATCGACTCGTAGCGCGCAAGGATCGACCGTGCCAACGCCTCAACGGTTACACCTGTGTGGTCCGACACGCAAAAAACTGCCCGGCGATGCATCGCTAGACCTCGACTCGTGCGAGGTGAAGCCAGGTCGCAACAACGCTATCGGGGTTCAAAGAGATACTTGAGATGCCCTGGTCTGCCAGCCACTCCGCGAAGTCGGGGTGGTCAGACGGCCCCTGACCGCAGATGCCGATGTATTTGTCGGCACGCTTGCAGGCATCGAGCGCCATCGTGATCAGGGCCTTCACCGCATCATTTCGCTCATCGAACAGATGCGCGATGAGCCCGGAGTCGCGGTCGAGCGCAAGGGCGAATTGGGTGAGGTCGTTCGAACCGATCGAGAACCCGTCGAACATCTCAAGAAATTGGTCAGCCAGCAGGGCGTTCGACGGAATTTCGCACATCATGATGAGGCGCAGACCGTTTTCACCGCGACGGATACCGTTGGTCGCGAGGACGTCCACGACGTTGCTGGCCTCTTCGACGGTGCGGACGAACGGCACCATGACCTCGACGTTCGTGAGCCCCATGTCGTCGCGGACCGATCGGATCGCCTCGCACTCAAGGGCGAACGCCTTCTTGAAAGAGGCCGCTGTGTATCGCGATGCTCCTCGAAAACCAATCATCGGGTTCTCTTCGACGGGTTCGTACAGGGGTCCACCGATGAGGTGCGCGTACTCGTTGGACTTGAAATCCGACAACCGCACGATCACCGGCTTTGGCGCAAACGCCGCCGCGATGGTCGCAACACCCTCGCGCAACTTCTCCACAAAGAACGTTGTGGCGTCGGTGTAACCGGCGATCCGTTCGTCCACCTGTGTGAGTACCTCTGGAGGGAGGTCGGGGTGGTCAACGAGCGCTTGAGGATGTACGCCGATGACGTTATTGATAATGAACTCAAGACGAGCAAGCCCGACACCGGAGTTCGGTAAGCGCGAGAATGAGAACGCCCGATCGGGGCTCGCCACATTCATCATGATCTTGGTTGCCAGCTCGGGCATCGAGTCGAGCTCGATTCGTAACACCTCGTGGTCAAGGATGCCTTCGTAGACGTACCCGGTGTCTCCCTCAGCACACGAAACGGTGGCCCCAAGACCGTCCGTGAGCAACGTCGTGGCTTCGCCGGTGCCAACCACCGCGGGAATTCCGAGTTCGCGCGCGATGATTGCGGCGTGGCAGGTGCGACCGCCACGGTTCGTCACGATCGCGCTTGCACGCTTCATCACAGGTTCCCAGTCTGGGTCCGTCATATCAGCAACGAGGATGTCACCTTCTTGCACTCGGTCCATCTCATGGGGTGAGGCGATGACGCGAATCGTGCCGGATCCGATTCGTTGCCCGACGGACCGGCCTTCGATGATGACCGGGCCGCGCTCGTTGAGCTGAAATCGCTCAAGCACGTTTGCCGACGTCTGCGACTGCACCGTCTCAGGACGAGCTTGGAGGATGTAAAGCTTGTTGTCGTTGCCGTCTTTGCCCCATTCAATGTCCATTGGGCGGTCGTAGTGTTTCTCGATGATCACTGCGAGTCGTGCGAGTTCCTCTACCTCGTCGTTCGACAAGGAAAACTGCGTTTGGCGTTCGGGTGGTACGTCCTGTTCTGTGACACCTGGTCCGGTGAGCACCATCTCACGATGTTTCGAACCCATGCGGCGCTGGATGACCGCTGGGCGCCCCTCCGCTAGCGCCTTCTTGTAGACGTAGAACTCGTCGGGTACCACGGCGCCCTGCACAACGAGTTCCCCAAGGCCGTACGCTGATGTTATGAGCACCACACCTTCATGACCAGACTCGGTGTCCATGGTGAACATGACTCCGCTCGAACCGCAGTCGGAGCGAACCATCTGTTGAATGCCGGCTGAGATCGCAACCTGGCTGTGCGCAAAACCTTTATGGACCCGGTACGCGATTGCTCGGTCGTTGTACAGGGACGCAAACACCTCACGGACCGCTGCGAGCACCGCGTCAATTCCGGTCACGTTGAGGAAAGTTTCCTGCTGACCGGCGAAGGATGCGTCTGGAAGGTCTTCGGCGGTAGCCGAAGAACGTACCGCGACAGCCATGTCACCATCCGATGAGAGGTCGCGGTAATGACTGCTGATCTGGCCGGTGAGTTCTGACCCGAGGGGTGCGTCGACTATCCACTGGCGGATCGTTTTACCCGCGAGGGCCAGCGCGTCGAGGTCGTTGATGTCCAGGGAATCCAAGAGCGTTCTGGCACGCGTATCGATGTCGTTGGTTCGAACGAAGTCGCGAAACGCGTCTGCGGTTGTGGCAAAACCGCCAGGCACGCGGACACCAGCGTCGGCGAGGTGTGAAATCATCTCCCCAAGGGAGGCGTTCTTGCCTCCGACGAGGTCGACGTCGGCCATCCCCACGTCGCTCAGTTGGCGAATCAAAGATCCCATGCAGTGCCCTTCCCGGTCTGTCTTGTGCGCATCTCCAAAGCTGCGCGTATCTCCAAGGGTAACGGCAAAACCGCTGCGTCAGAGATCCGCCTGCCATGGCGCGACTGCTTCAGTGTCAACCGAGTAGTGGCCGACAGCCTGTTGCACCAACTCTCGATCGATGGTGCCCTGTGATGCGAGTTCCCCGAGCACGGTGACCACGATGTGACCGGTATCCACCTCAAAGAACGACCTGAGTGACTCCCGAATATCCGAGCGACCAAAGCCGTCCGTTCCGAGAGACGTGTACGTGCCTGGCACCCAGCGCGAAATCTGATCAGGAACGGCTCGCATGTAGTCGGTCACTGCCACAACCGGTCCAGACGCCAACAGAAGCTGTTGCGTAACGAGCGGCACGTGGTTGTCCTGGAGCGGATGGAGCCTGTTCCACCGTTCCGCACCGAGAGCCTGTTCACGGAGCTTCTTGTACGACGTGACGCTCCATAGCTCAGTGCCAACGCCGTAGATGCTTGCTAGATCTTGTTGGGCTTCGCGTGCAGCACCCTGGGACGCCCCTGAAAACAGAATGGTCGCCTGCGATGTCGTGCCTTCGGGTGCCTGTGAGAATCGGTACATTCCTTCGATGATCCCGTCGTCGATACCCTCGGGTTTCTCAGGTTGCAAATAATTCTCGTTGTACAACGTGAGGTAGTAGTAGACGTCTTCATCTTCGACATACATGCGGTGCATACCGTGTTTGATTATGGCGGCCGTCTCGTACGCAAATGCGGGGTCATATACCTCGCATGTTGGAATGCTTGAGGCGAGCAGCGGCGAGTGCCCATCCTGGTGTTGCAGCCCTTCGCCAAGCAGCGTGGTGCGGCCAGCTGTTGCGCCGATGAGAAAACCGCGGGCCCGCATATCGGCCGCTAGCCAAGTGAGGTCACCGATACGCTGAAAACCGAACATGGAGTAGAACATGAAGAAAGGAACCATCGGAACGCCTCGCGTGGCGTACGACGTCGCTGCGGCGATCCAACTCGCCATCGAACCAGCCTCAGTAATTCCTTCTTCGAGAATCTGGCCATCGCTGCGTTCCTCATAGGAGAGCAGCATCGCATGATCGACAGGTTCGTAAAGCTGCCCTTTTGGCGCGTAGATTGCCAACTCCTTGAAGAGGGCATCCATGCCGAACGTGCGACCCTCGTCGGGGATTATCGGTACAACTCGACTGCCCATGTTTTCGTCTCGACATAAACTCCGCAGCAGTCGTATGTATGCCATCGTCGTGGAGACAGCGTTGTCCCCAGAGCCGGCGTCGAACTCTTCAAACACCTCGTCAGCCGGCATCTGCAGAGGTTTGCGTACGGCGGTCGTGCGTCGCGGCACGGACCCGCCGAGTTCGGCCCTGCGTTCCTTGTTGTAGCGAACCTCTGGTGAGTCAGGTGCCGGGCGGATATAGGGCGGATCCTGGTCGTCAGAGAGCGATTCGAGAGGAACGTCTTCCTCGAGTCCGAGTTTTATGCGGAGCCCCTTGAGTTGCTCTGTCGAGAGCTTCTTGAAGCTGTGGGTGCTCATTCCCCCCTGGACACCCTTGCCGAGCTCCCACCCCTTGATGGTTTTTGCAAGGATCACCGTCGGTGCACCCTTGAGCTCGGTCGCCGCTTTGTACGCGGTGTAGACCTTGCGGTAGTCGAGTCCGCCCCTGCGCAATGCCCACACCTCTTCGTCGGTCATGTGGGACACGAGTTCTGCGAGTTCCGGTTCTGGTCCGAAGAAATGCTCGCGTACATAAGCACCGTTCTCGGCCTTGTAGCGCTGATACTCACCGTCCACGGTTGTGTTCATTCTGTGAACGAGCGCACCAGTCGTGTCGCGAGCGATGAGATCGTCCCAGTTTGTTCCCCAGATGACCTTGAGGACGTTCCAGCCGGCACCCCGAAAGACCGCCTCGAGTTCCTGGATGATTTTCCCGTTTCCCCGGACAGGGCCGTCGAGACGCTGGAGGTTGCAGTTGATCACCCACGTCAGATTATCGAGGTGTTCTCTTCCGGCAAGGGTGATGGCCCCAAGGCTCTCTGGTTCGTCTGTCTCGCCGTCCCCGAGAAATCCCCACACCCGTGTGTCAGTGGTGTCGTCGTGGCCACGACTTTCAAGGTACTTGTTGAATCGGGCCTGATATATGGAGTTGATGGGACCGAGTCCCATTGACACGGTCGGGTATTCCCAGAAGTCGGGCATGAGGCGTGGGTGTGGGTATGAAGAGAGGCCGCCACCGGCAACTTCGCGTCTGAAATTGTCGAGCTGGTTTTCGTCGATGCGCCCTTCGAGGAATGCCCGGGCATAGATGCCAGGCGACGCGTGTCCCTGGAAATACACCGCATCGCCGGGACGGTCGGATGTGTGGCCTCTAAAGAAGTGGTTGAAACCAACTTCATGGAGAAGCGCTGAGCTTGCAAACGACGAGAGGTGGCCTCCGATACCGTCCGCTGTCTTATTCGCCTTTGTCACCATCACTGCGGCATTCCACCGGATGATGTGGCGGATGCGACGTTCGAGCTTCTCGTCGCCGGGGTACGGAGCTTCGTTTGCTGCCGGGATCGTGTTTATGTACGGGGTCGACACCGAAGCGGGGACGCCGATGTTGCGTTGTCGCGCACGCTCGATCAGACGGGCCATGAGGATCTGAGCCCGGCGGGTGCCGTCGCTCTCGATGACGCTGTCCAACGCCTCGAGCCATTCACGGGTCTCTTCGGGGTCCATGTCGGGTAACTGATGTGTGAACCCGTCAATGATCATGCCGTCTCCGTCGTTCCTGCTACGCGAGTCGGAAGGATAACGCGTGCCAGCGGTGTCTCCTGCGTGCCTACCCGGTGCGTTCACTTCGTAGCCGCTCAACAAATGGCAGCGAGTCTCCGAGTGCGACCTGGGGTCGTCGCCTCCCGTCACCCCCTCGCGATGTGTTCAGAACCGCCGCTGAAGACACATAGTGAACTTTGATGCCTGGTCTCCGACCTACCCGTGGACAACGTGCTTTGTTGTCCGGGTGCTGCTTTCGGGAACCCGTCTCGATCCGGTTATTATGCGCGCCAAGCGCCCGTTGGAGAGGACAAAGATGAGCGAAGGATTGCTGCTACTACACATTCTGGGGGTGGCGACATGGTTCGGCGCGAATGTCACGCAGTTTGCCGTCAACCGGTCGATGATGGAGGATCGCGGACCGGTCGCGGCGCGATGGTTACGAACCACGGCGGGGATGAGCAAGACGCTGTACATGCCCGCCGCCATTCTGATCCTGGTCACCGGCATCGCGCTCGTTGTGACGTCGGACGGCGTGTTCGAGTTCAGTGACGTCTTTGTTTCGATCGGAATCGTGGCCATCATCGTGGGCGTCGTCCTGGGTATCAAGGTGTTCGAGCCTGAAGCGATCAAGGCGGCGGATGCTTTTGACGCGGGCGATGGTGACATTGCAGACACCGCGCGGGCAAGAATCCGTCAGTTCGGCGTGATTGACACGTTGTTGATGGTGGTCACGGTGTGGGCGATGGTTTCCCGCCTCGGTGCGTAGCCTGTCGACCGTGGTTACCAACCTATCGTGAGGATTTCGCCGCCGAGGTCCGTGAGTAGCTCACCGTTGATATACACCCGTCCAAACGTCGTAAACACAACGTCGTCGCCGTTGGCTGAACCGATGATCCAACTGTCCGTCGTAATGTCGGTCGGTGTTTTGTCCCCGGTTATGACGTTTCTGCGGTACAGCCGTGAGATCCCCGGGCCCGTGAGATTTACATCAGAGAAGTAGACGTCGAAACCTACGATGGCGGTCGGAAATACGAAGTCTTCCGATTGGGCAATGGCCAGTCCGTCGGTGACGACGGTTTGGCTGTCTAGCTCGACCCGCAGCACGGTAGCGCTCGCTTGGAACACGAGAAGTGTGTCATTGTCAAGCCAGTGGACGTCGGCGATTGTCCGGCCAAGGTCGTTCGGGTCGATGGGTCCTTCGATTTCGAATGTCGTGACCGGGATGGCAACACCCTGGGACAGGTCGTAGATCTGCACTTGATCGGCCAGGGTGAGCACGAACTGCGACTCGGCAGGGTCGGGTATGCACTCGGAGGCATCTATGACCGCGATACGGGTGCCGTCTGGGGAGATCTGCGGGTACCGGCCGGGGTAAACCTGGTCTGTCTTACCCGTAATGAGATCCACTCGTTCCACAGTGCCGCGCGACGATTCACAATCAAACCAAAAGTCCTCTTCACCAAGTCCGTAGAACGCAGCGGAACCGTCATTTGTGACGGTGAATCGGTCGTACCGGCTTGCCTCAAGTGAAAATGGAAGCAAGTTGCCGACGAACTCTCCGGTAGTCGGATCAATCTGACGAATCCCTTCAGGGAGCTGCACCACAATGTTGCCTGCCGCGTTTGCAGTTTCTCCGATGAACCGCGGGTAGCAGGTAAACGCCGCCGGGAGATCGGCTGGGCACGCAGACACCGTTGGGTCCACATCGTATGGCCCCGCGTACACCACCCAGTAGCCCGCGTTGAGTGATGGGTAGTCGTCAGACAACAAGACGTTTGACCCTTCGATGTCCCGTGTCCGTGCAGCAGCATCTGCTTGATCGAACTCGTCGGTGGCGAGCGACGCGAGCACCAAAATCCACTGACCAAAGTCGAGCACGTCATCCACGGGCTCGACTGTCGTTGAAGTTGCCGGGACCGAGGTTGCTGTATCATCCGCGACCGGCTGTGTCGTTGGCGCAACCGTCGTTTCGGGTACTGAGGTCGTCGATGTTGTTGTTACGGTCGGCGTGGTGGTTGTGGTTCCTACAGTCGCTCCGCACGCTGCGGTGAACACTGTCAGCGCAATCAGAATGCCTATGAGTTGTCGGCTCACAGGCAGGAAGCCGCCTTTGACATGTCGGCTCACAATCTCTTCTCGTTTGATAGCTCAGTTGCCTGCGCGAGGCTACCGCCGGCGTCCGCTATCGCGTGGCATTGTCGCCAGGAACTGTTCCGACCCAGGGCTAGCCTCTGTGCAATGGCACGATCTTTACCGCATACTGGGCTGCCGATCGAGGATGTCCTCCCGCAGATCAAAGGGGCCCTCGTCGGTGCCGGGAGCGTCGTGGTTGTTGCCCCTCCGGGGTCGGGTAAAACAACGATCGTCCCGCTGCACCTACTTGATGAGGCCTGGGTCGGGGACCGCAAGATCGTCGTGCTTGAACCGCGGCGGCTTGCCACGAGGGCCGCAGCCCGAAGAATGGCCCAGCTTCTCGGCGAACGTGTTGGCGCAACGGTCGGTTACGTCACCCGAGGTGACCGGCAGGTGTCGCGTAATACCCGGATCGAGGTTGTCACGGAGGGTGTCCTCACCAGACGATTACAACACAACCCAGAGCTTGACGACACGGCGGCCGTCATCTTTGACGAAGTACACGAACGAAACCTTCAAACCGATCTCGGCTTGGCGCTGACACTCGACGTACGAGATACGATCCGTCCCGATCTGCGGATTGTCGTCATGTCCGCAACGGTGAGTGCAACCGACATTGCTGGGCACATCGGCATCGGTGGTCCGTCGCCAATAGTGGAATCGGACGCCCGCGCGTACCCTATCGACGTGTTTTGGGCGCCTTTGCGGCGCCAGACCCGCATCGAGTCGCACACCGCCCACATTGTCCAGCGGGCGCTTCGTTCGCACGACGGCGACGTGTTGGTGTTCCTCTCAGGAATGGCAGAGATCAGGCGTGTCGAACAGTTGTTACGAGAGGCCGAAATTGACGCGCACGTTCGACTGCTGCACGGGTCACTGTCCGTCGACCAGCAGGATCTTGCGCTGGCCGCTAGCTTTCCCGGCGAGCGCAAGGTTGTCTTGTCCACTGATGTCGCTGAGACCAGTCTCACGGTCGAGGGGGTGCGAATTGTGATCGACACCGGGCGGACCAAATCGCCCCGATTCGATCCCCGCACTGGTATGACTCGTCTCCTTACGCACGCAATCTCGAAGGCGTCGGCTGATCAGAGATCGGGTCGGGCTGGACGGACCGAACCCGGTGTTGCGTATCGCCTGTGGTCAAAAGTAGAGCACGGTTCTCGGCAGCCCTACATCGAACCAGAGATCGCATCTGTTGATCTCACCGGACTTGTGCTCGAGCTGGCGGCATGGGGTGTCAACGATGTCACAAAACTCCGCTGGCTCGATACTCCACCCGTACCGGCATGGAACGAGGCTGTTGAGCTACTCCGACTTCTCGGTGGAGTCGACGACGCCGGAATGATTACCGACAAGGGGCGCACAATGGTCGGTCTGCCGCTGCATCCACGCCTCGCTCGAATGGTGGCGGACGCTGGCAGCCAAGCCTGGTTGGCCTGCATCCTGGCTGCGTTGATCGACGAGCGTGACGTGCTCGGCGGGCGTCCCGACGAGGTCCCAGTCGATCTCGCTTTGCGGGTCCGCATTGTTGACGGTCTTCGTAAACATCCGCTAGAGCGCACTCGGACGATCGACACCGTTCGGCGTACCGCTAGCGACATAGCGAGGAGGGCAGGCATAACCGAGGCAGGCGCCGACCCGGAGAGGGCAGGGTTTGTTCTCGCCCATGCCTTCCCCGACCGCCTTGCGGTCCTGCGGGGTTCACCAGGGCGGTACCAGTTAAGGACAGGAAACCGGGCATGGATCAACGAGGCCGACGAGCTTGCCCCCGAGCGGTTCCTCATCCCTGCTGACCTTGATGGAAAACGCAACGAGACGCGTATCCGTCTTGCGGCTGCCATCGATGCTGAGGACGTGTCTAGCCTGTTTAGCGACGACGTCGTCGAGCAAAAACACCTTCGGTGGCTCGGGAATCGGTTGGTCGAGCGAAGGGAGCGCAAGCTCGGTGGTGTCGCCCTCAACGTGATCGACGTCAGACCGGAACCGAGCGAGGGAACAACGGCGGCCTTGATGAAGAGGGTGGGGGAGCGGGGCCTCAACACGCTCCCGTGGCACGATTCCACGACATCTTTGTGCGAGCGTGTGACGTTCTTGCACCGTCACGTTGGTGATCCATGGCCAGACTGGTCCCAAGATCAGCTGCTTACAACACTTGCCGAGTGGCTGGTCCCGTACATTGGTCACCCAAGCGGCCTAGACGATCTTGAGTCACTCGATCTCACCTCGATACTACGCGGGCGGCTCGGCCATCGGCTGTCTGGGGAACTCGCTCGCCTGACTCCGCTGCGGTTGGAGTTGCCAAGCGGCCGCAGAGTAAAGCTCGACTACTCAACGGACGTCCCGATCGTCAAAGTGAAGGTGCAGGAGCTGTACGGCACGACCACCACGCCGACCGTCGGAGGGGTACCGGTGGTGTTGCATCTTTTGTCCCCGGCCGACCGTCCGATCCAGATCACCAGCGACCTTGCCGGTTTCTGGGAAGGGAGTTGGAGGGAGGTTCGCAAAGAAATGGCTGCTCGCTACCCAAAGCACAACTGGCCTGCCAACCCCGCGAACGTTCCCGAGCGGCCGCCGCGGTAGTCGCGGGTGTGTGCCACGGAGCGCGCTCTGCTAGTAGGTTGGCGCCATGTCGCAGCTGCCTGATGATTCCGCGTTAAGGGGCGTGATTGCGCGCGTTCCGGTACTCGCCGGAGCGAGCGAACTGATGGTGTCGATGTTGCCGGGAGGTCTTTCGAATACCACGTACCTTGTGGTAGCTGACGGCGTCGAGTGTGTTGTGAGGATCACCGGTCATAACGGCGAGGTGCTCGGGATTGACCGAGAACGCGAAGCGGTGATCGCTCGCCGTGCCGCAGACGCCGGCATCGGGCCAGAGATTCTGGACTTTTTTCTCCCTGAAGGACATTCGGTTACTCGCTATCTGGCTGACGCGCACCCGTTGTCTGAGAGCGAGTTTGCTTCCGCCGACATGATTCCGCGTGTCGCGGCGCGACTGAAGCAGGTTCATCAACTCGACCCGGTTGACAGCGTGTTCAATCCATACGAGAACATTGCTCGGTGGCTCGTGGTGGCCGATGAAGTCGGTACACCCCGTCCGCAACGGCTCGGTGCGCTGTTGGGGCAGGTTGCGCAGATTGAGCGGTCGCACGTTGCGAACCGCGTCATTACCAACGTGCTGTGTCACAACGACACTTTCTACCGCAACTATCTCGACGACGGAACCCTCTGGCTGATCGACTGGGAGTTCGCCGCGATGGGCGACCCCCTCTATGACCTTGCCGGTGTTTCGTACCGTATCGATTCCGCAAGCCGGGACCTGCTGTTGCGAGAGTACTTCGGCCATGTCGACCCAACGGTTCGAAAGCACCTCGATGACCTCGTTGCCGTATACCTGTGCCGGTGCGTCGCGTGGTCGCTGGTCCAGATCGGCGAAACAGTCATAGACGTCAATTTCCAAGACCTCGCGCAAGAATACCTCGACATGGCAGAGCGCAGCACCTAACCCCAACGCTGGTCGACTTGGCAGTGGATCTTCAACCTGCTGCCCTGGAATGGTCGTGTTTCCGGTGAATGTGCGCTCAGAGGTCCAGGATATCGCCGAGCGTGGGTCACCGAAATCGTTGTCTCCTCACCAGGAATCAGCGTTCAGTTAGGTCTCGTGGTCGCCCCACACACCTGTCATGTGGTTCGCCGTTTGACGCAGCCGACCTGATATGCAATTATTTCATCCAATGAATGAAATAATTGTCGACCGCTTCCTAGGGAAGGCGGTTAACAGAAATCTCGTGTTGAACCTCGTTAAGAGTCAGGGTCCGATTTCTCGCGCGGCGATCGCCGAGCAGTCCGGTCTGAGCGCTGCAACGATCTCCAACCTCAGTTCTGAGCTCATTGAAAGCGGTCTGATTCACGAGACCGGAGTCGTCGAGACCTCTCGAGGGCGGCCGCCGGTGATGCTGAGTCTCAACAGCGCCGCTAGGTACGTTGTGGGAGTGAAGGTGATGCCCGGGTCGCTGGTGGCAGTGGTAACCGATCTCGACGCGCAGGTCGTTGCTCACAGAGATTTCCTGGATACCAGCGGCCAGGTTCCTTCTGCGCGGAATGGGCTTGGGGAAGGAGCGGACGTCGCTTCCGTGATTGGGCAGATTGCGATGCTTGTCGAGGGGGTAATTTCGGATTCTGGTATCAATCCTTCGGACGTTCTCGGTGTCGGTCTTGGTCTCGCCGGCATCGTCGACAGCACGACGGGTCTTCTTAGATACTCGCCCTTTTTTGGGTGGCGCGATGTCGATCTCGCCGGTCCGTTGGCGTCGGTGCTGGGTCTTGACGTGTATCTGGAGAACGACGTCAACTCCCTCACTATCGCCGAACAATGGTTCGGACACGGTCGCGGACTCGATCACTTTGTGGTCGTTACCGTCGGCCTCGGCGTCGGTGCAGGGTTCGTTCTTAATGGGGAGTTTTATGGGGGTGATGGCCGCGGCGTCGGCGAACTCGGGCACATCACCGTTCTTCCCAACGGTCCAGTGTGTAGATGTGGGAGGCGGGGATGTCTCGAGGTGATGGCGAGCGATGGGGCAGTGACGAGCGCCGCCGTCGCAGCAGTCGAAAGCGGGGCGGCCACGGCCCTTAGGAGTATTGACAACATCAGTTTCGACTCAGTCGTCGAGGCGGCAGAGGGGGGTGACAACGTAGCTCGGGAGCTGCTTGCTGAGTCAGGCCGGTGGTTGGGAATCGGTCTCGCCCTCATCGTCAACCTTCTCAATCCCGAACTGCTCATTGTTGCCGGCGAGGGTGTCGCGGCCGGCAGTTTCCGGCTCGGGCCCATGAGAACCGCGCTGGAGGAAAGTCGGTTCGATTCACTTGGATCCGGGACGCGACTCGTCGTCGAATCTGCAGGAGACGTTACGTGGGCCCGAGGAGCGGCGTGCGTCGTTCTCAGTGAATTTTTTAGGTCGCCGTTGCGCCGCGGAAGACCCGTCGCTTCCGCGCGCGCGGCGGGTTTTGATCCTCGCGGGCCGGGCGCGGAGTCCGACTCTCTCGGGGGGGTGAACGTTTCTCGATGATTTGGCTTGGATCAGCTCGCCGATGGTGGGTGGTATTCCTGGCGCCGAGTCTGGTGCTGCTGCTCACCTTTACGGTGGCGCCGATTCTTGCTGCCGGGCTGCTCAGCTTTTTTGACTGGGACCTGGTGACCGATCCAGAGTTTGTTGGTGTAGGAAACTTCGTCGAACTGGCTGGCGACGGACAGTTCCGGTCTGCGCTCGTTCACACCTTGATCTTCATTGCGGGGTATCTACCTGTTGTGATGTTCGTGGGACTCGGTCTAGCCCTTCTTATGAACCGTCGCAGCCAGCTCGCTAGCGTCTCTCGCGTTGTCTTCTTCATGCCGGTCGTTTCTGCGTGGGTTGCAGTTGCCCTGATGTGGAAGTGGATGCTCAATTCTCGCTTTGGTGTCATCAACTGGTTGCTCGGCCTCGTCGGTATTGACGGACCACAGTGGCTGTTCGAAAGAGGGTGGGCAATGGTGTCGGTCATTGCGGTCAGTGTTTGGAAGGACGCTGGTTTCGTGATGATTCTGTTCTTGGCGGGTTTGCAAGCAGTTCCGGCCGACTGCCGCGAGGCAGCCTTCGTAGACGGCGCTACGAGGTGGCAGACCTTCTGGCGCATCACGTTTCCTCTGCTCACGCCGACCGTCTTTTTGGTCTCGATTATCTTGCTCATCAACTCATTCCAGGTGTTCGAGCAAGTATGGATCCTTACCGGTGGTGGGCCTCTCGATTCGACGACGGTTGTGGTCCAACAGATCGTCAAGAACGCTTTCAGTTTTGGCCGTATGGGTTATGCCGCTGCGATGTCATGGATTCTATTTGTCTTTATCTTTGCGGTGACCATCTTGCAGACGCGCCTTCAACGACGGTGGGTGCACTATGACAGGTAACGTTGGAGGAGCGACAGAGACGCGTGTGCGGCGGATGGCCGGTAACCGAGACAGGCGGCGGGTCAAAGTCGGGCGGTTTGTCGGCTGGTCGATGCTCGCCTTGGTCGCTGCCACCATGCTCTTTCCGTTCGTTTGGAGCTTCTCGACCTCGCTGCAGACCAGGGATTCACTTCTCCAGATTCCTCCGCGGTTGATACCTGAGTCGCCGACACTCGATAGCTACCGGCGTGTCATGGAGGTCACCCCGTTCTTCCGCATGCTGATCAATTCCACAATTGTGACGTTGTCGGTCACCACGCTCCAAGTTCTGACGAGCGCGCTCGCGGGCTACGGCCTTGCGCGGTTCAGGTTCAGAGGTAGGCACATGCTATTTCTCTTGTATCTCGGAACACTGATGGTTCCGGCTCAGGTAACAATCGTCCCGCTGTTCATAGGGATGAGTCGCCTTGGGTGGCTGAACACACTCCAGGCGCTAATCGTGCCAATGATTGCAAGCGCGTTTGGTGTGTTCCTTTTTCGGCAGTATTTCTTACAAATGCCCAACGAACTCGAGGAGGCGGCTGCGATCGACGGCGCAGGTCCGTGGCGCACGTTCTGGAGAATCGCTTTTCCCTACGCCAGGCCGGTTGCCGCGACTCACGGAATCTTGGCCTTTATGGCGTCGTGGAACTCGTTCCTCTGGCCGCTGTTCGTGGCCCGCAACGAGCAGTCGATGACTCTCCCGGTCGGCCTCGCATCGCTCCATGGTCGTTACCAAACGGATTGGAACCTCGTCATGGCCGGTTCGATCATTGCGGTGGTACCCGTGATCATCGTTTTCGCGGTTATGCAGCGACACATCGCAGCGGGCCTTCTCCTGGGAGGCGTCAACCGATGATGCCTGTCGAGCACACTACCGCCAAGTTCACGTACTCGGGGTGTCGAACACTGTCGTGAGACACCCGTAGCTAACCAAACGGAAAGAAGGAAGAGAACATGAAAACACGAATATGGATTCTGTTTAGCGTCTTCGCTTTGATCGCCGCTGCATGCGGTGGCGGCTCAACGGCGACGACGGCGGGGGCAACCGAATCACCAACTACTACAGCAACCGAATCACCAACTCCTACAAAGGCGTCTGAAAGCTCTGGTACTGACACGACGTCAAGCGCGGCTCCGGCCGAACCGACGACCATCAGATACTTTACGTTTTCTGCGGCGCCCGACAATCTCACGGTTCTCGATGAGATGATCGCAGCCTTCGAAGCGCAAAACCCTGATGTCAAGGTCGAGGTGGAGACGGCACCCTTCGACGACTACTTCACTCTGTTGCAAACTCAGATCGCGGGAGGGGATGCTCCCGACACTTTTGAGCTCAACTTTGAGAACTTCGTGTCGTTTGCATCGAAGGGCACCCTTGCTGACCTCGGTCCTCTAACCGCAGCCGACTCGGGCTTCGATGGCGGAGCTTACTACCAACCGGCGTTTGACGCCTTTTCGGTGGGTGGCACGCAGTACGGGCTGCCGGCGAGCTACTCGACTGTCATGCTGTTCTACAACAAGGACCTATTCGACGCCGCAGGTGTCGCGTACCCGACCGACACTTGGACATGGTCTGACGAACGTGCGGCGGCGGAGGCCATTGGTGCCACCGACGAGAACGTTTGGGGATCCTTTGCGGGTGTCCAGTTCTGGGAGTTCTACAAGACCGCGGCTCAGAACGGTTGCTCGTTCTTCTCCGGTGATCAGGTAACGCTCAACGATGCCGGTTGTGTAGATGCGCTCCAGTTCATGATCGACAATGTCAACAGCGGTCTGCAGCCGACCTCGGCAGACATGGGCGGAGTTTCCGATGGTGACATGTTCATCAACGGAGAACTCGGCATGATCACGACCGGGATCTGGATGTTCTCAGCATTCGAAGACAACGACTTTGGTTGGGATGTCGTCGTTGAGCCTGGGAACACCCAAGGCGGAAGCCACTTCTTCGCTAATGGCGTTGCGGTTTCTGCAGCCTCCGACAAGCAGGAAGCTGCCTACCGGTGGTTGCGGTTCTTCACGTCGAGTGATGAATCAGCTCGGCTTCGGGTCGGTGCGTCCTGGGAACTCCCAACGTTGACCGATTCGTCGCTGTACGACGAGTACCTAGCAGCGGAGTCGCCGGCGAACCGCGCTGCGGTGCTTGCGTCGCTTGCGAACGTTGTCGTTCCTCCGGTAATCGAGCGTCAGGCAGAGATGCAGGACTCGCTGAACAGCCTCATCGAGAGGGCGTTGGCTGGCGAAATGACCGTGCAGGAGGCACTCGACCAGGCGAAAGCAGAGGTTGAGGCCCTTCTCAACTAACAACTCCGTGAGGGCGGAGCGTCTCTTGTGCGCTCCGCCCTCACGTCTACCGAAACTCGGAGACAACTTTGGTTGATGTGTTGGATCATGACCCCGCGGGCGATCGAAATCCGTACGAGTCGGTGCCTTGGTCGCGCAACCCTCTGCTACCTACATCGCTCGACGAGGTAGCGATTGGTGTGCGGACCCACGAGGATTTTGACTCTGTTGCCATCGAATGGCGATCAGAGCATCAGGCGACTCGCGTTGCTCTTGGCAAAACGGGCGATGTGTGGTCAGCAACGTTCGGTCCGTTCGATGTCAGTGGTGAGTATCGATTTGTCGCGTCTCGTTCTTCATCCGAGCCGAACACTGTGTCAGAGTGGTTTCTCTTGCCCGTTTCTCGTTGGGAGTCGGTGGCGCTTTCGTCCGTGGTCGGCGACTCAGACCGCCTTTACGTTGTAGGCGACGGTGCCGTTCTCACCCTCAGTTCGCTCGGAGCCGATGTCGTCGACTGGAATCTGACGGTACGCTCGGTTGATACCGATTCCGGCACGTCGGCTAAATGCGGGGAGTGGACCGCAACTGTTGACAATGGTCGACTCACGATGTCTCGCGAAGGCATGTCTCTCATAATTTCGGTAGAGATCCTTCGCGCTGACGGATTGCTGACCGGATGGCGGCTGTCCTGGGAACTTGACCCTTCGGAGCGAATCTTTGGCACGGGGGAGCGTTTCGACAGCTTTGACCAACGAGGCAGAACGCCCGATGTCAGGGTGTACGAGCAGTACAAGCAGCAAGGGGATCGAACCTATTTTCCTCTCCCTTGGCTGTGGTCAACCCGTGGGTACGGCCTTGCCATTCACGGCCAATCCCGAATTGCGTACGACCTGGGTTCGGCGAACCCGAATCTGGCGTCCGTAACCATTCCCGGTACCTCCGAAGCTTCGGGACGCTGGTACTTTGGCGAACCGAAATCCATGTTGCGGGCGTATGCGAAGGATGTCGGTGCGCCGACTCCGTTGCCGCTGTGGGCCTATGGGCCGTGGATGTCTGGGAACGAATGGGACAGTGATCGCAGCGTACGCGAAGTTGTAGACCGGACTAGGGCCGAGGGCATCCCGTCAACTGTGATTGTGATCGAGGCTTGGTCCGATGAGGTCACCTTTTACCTTTTCAACGGAACGGAGTACGACCCGGTTGATGGCGGTGACGCTGTCTCGACCGACAACATGAGACACGGAGAGCAATGGCCCGATCCAAAGGGTCTTGTTGACTGGTTGCACCAACAGGGGATTCGGGTTCTGTTGTGGCAGATTCCTCTTCTGAAGAACGTCCAAGGTCATGTACAACACGACGCCGACATGCGGCATGTGGACCAAGCTCAGCTATCCGTACGCACTACGGGAGGGGACCCCTACTTCAACCGAGGCTGGTGGTTCCCCGGTTCTCAGGTGATCGACTTCACGAATCCGGAGGCGCGCACGTGGTGGTTCAACAAACGATCGTATCTACTCGACGAGGTTGGGATTGATGGGTTCAAGACCGACGGCGGTGAGCACCTGTGGGGCGACGATGTAATCACGTATGCCGGTGAGGTTGGGGACGAAGCTGCAAATGCGTACCCGGCGCACTACATCGAGGCATATCACGCGTTCCTCCGCGGCCACGGCCATAGCCAACCGGTTACGTTTAGCCGCGCCGGATTCACTGGCGCCCAGACGTATCCAGCTCACTGGGCGGGGGATGAGGACTCCACATGGGACGCTTTTCGAGCATCTCTGACCGCCGGACTGTCGGCTGCCGCGTCGGGCATTGCTTTTTGGGGATGGGATCTTGCAGGCTTCTCCGGCGAGTTGCCCACGGCGGAGCTGTATATGAGGTCGACAGCGATGGCCGCTTTCTGCCCGATCATGCAGTACCACTCTGAGCACAACGAACATCGTCTGCCGTCTGCCGACCGCACTCCTTGGAACGTTGCGTCGGTCACCGAGGCCCCAGAGGTGGTTGAGGTGTACAGGTTCTACGCGAGGTTGCGGATGAACCTCGTTCCGTATCTATTCGGTCTTGGAATCGAGGCGGCCAGGGATTGCCTTCCCATCATTCGTCCGTTGGCCGTTGAATTTCCCGACGACGCGCAAGCCGGTGGCATCGACGACCAATTCCTCCTGGGTCCTAACGTCCTCGTTGCGCCGGTGGTGACGCCCGGAGCGACCGAGCGGCGCGTCTATTTGCCGGCTGGTACTTGGTTCAATTTTTGGAACGGTGAGCGGGTTGGCGATGGATGGGTCGACGTCTCGGTCGAAACACACCTTCTCCCAGTGTTCGTCAGGGCCGGATCGTGCATACCGCTCTGGATGCCCGAGTCGATCGAACTGGGGACCGATGTCGCCCTACCGGACAGGGATTCGGGTCGCCTTGTGCTGATGGCTTTTCCCGGTTCAGCTCGGACCACCGGTGTCGATCCTGTGACGTCATCCGAATGGACCGTTGAGCTCTTGGCGGAGGGGCAGACGCTCAAGGTGTCGGCCGAGGGCATGCCTTCGAACACCGTTCTGTGGATCCGAGAGCAGGGATCCTCGGAGGGTCGCCGGCGTGATTACGAATTGGGTCTCGCTGCTGGAACATCCAACATCACCATCGACTTGACCTTCGATGTCTCTTAGTTCTTCAAGACGCCCCCTCATCCAGTCGAGTATTGATCTGATCGGGCACTATCAAGCATCTACCGGTGCGTATCTGGCGGCTCCGGGGTACAGAACGTACGAGTACAGCTGGTTGCGCGATGGAGCCTTTATCGCCGCCGCCATGGATGCGCACGGCGAACCCGCTAGTGCTCGCGCGTTTCACACATGGGTAGCCGGCACCGTTGAACGCTACGCCTCGAAGGTTTTGGATCTGGAGGCGAATGTTGAGCTTGCCGTCAGCCGGACCCCGGATCCGTTGGTTCCGCTCGACGGGAGGTACGTACTGCACACGCGGTTCACCGTTGATGGTGACGAGGCTGTCGGAGCATGGGGAAATTTCCAGCTCGATGGTTACGGATTTTGGCTGACCAGCGTTGTTCGCCATCTCGAAAAGACTGGGGCCGATCCGGCGCCCTTCATCAATGCGATCGACCTTGTATGTCGGTATCTCTCGATCACGTGGAAGCTTTCGTGTTACGACTGCTGGGAAGAGTTTCCGACACGCCACCACACGACGACGCTCGCGGCGGTTGCCGGAGGTTTACAGCGGAGCGCAGGGTTGTTGCAAAACGATTCGGTGAACGCAGTAGCCGGTCTCATCACCGATCGACTGCGTGAGCGCGCCGGCGCAAGCGGTGTACTTCGGAAATTTGTCCATGATCGGGTTCCCGAGATTGCGAAAGTAGAAACGCCGGCGCCAGGTGCCGTTGCGGGGCACGAACGAGTCGGTAGGGTCCTTGGCGAAGGGGCGATCGATGGGAGCATCCTTCTCGTGCTCGGGGATTTTGGTCTAGACGGATCTGAGGTGGATATCAGGCGGCGCACTCTGGCGGCAGTCGAAGCGACGTTGGTAGTGGAAAGTGGTGTCCATAGGTACCTTGAGGATGAGTACTACGGGGGAGGTCTGTGGATTGTCCTGGCCGGTGCCCTTGCGTGTGTGCAAGCAGAGCACCGCGTTGAACGAGCCAACGACATTCTGGACTGGATCGAGCATCAAGCCGACGGCGATGGTCACCTCAGTGAGCAGACGGACTCTCATCTTCGCCACCCAGATCAGCTTCCACCGTGGGTCGACCGGTGGGGTCCTCCGGCAACACCCCTGCTGTGGTCGCACGCCATGTACCTCTTGGGAGTCGCCAGCACACAGTGACAATCCAGCTGCGTTCTCCAGATTGTACATTTGCACCGACCGAAAGCTACGCCAACAATCTGTGGCGTTGGCTCGTCCGTCGGACTTGGTGGGAGAGCGAACAATGATATACCCCTTCAGTTTCACATTCTTCTTGACCGGTAGCACTGGCCTCCGTATCGGTGCGAACCGCCTGGAGGAGGCTTCCACCCAATTGATGGACGCCATGCTTGTGCGCGAAACCGATGTCGTGTTCGACTCATCGGTGGGTGCGGTCCTCTCAACAGGCGAGGTCGATGTCGATGCGACGGTCAAGGCGCCGAACGAGGCTGTCGCCGCCACGATCGCCTGAGATTTCCTCATCGAGGCGATCAAGGCTGCCGGCGGTGTCGCTATGGGTATCTTCGTCTTCCCCGTAACTCACCCGCGCAAGACTCCAAGACAGGAGTGGCATGAGCGCCGGGCGGAGCTTACGACGGTCTAGAGCGAAGCGAGTCAGCCGGTTCTTGTGCGTCAGCGCCAGTTGTATGCGAATCGATCTCCGTGCCAGTGACCGCCGTTGTTAGTGTGAGCGGCGTGAGTGTTCACTACGACTGGCGCGGGGATTTCACTAACAAAGAGCTGAATGCGCTGCACGCCGAGGCGTTTGAAACTCGGGTGTTCGCAGATGATGAGTAGGACTGGCGGAGTCAAGTCGACCGGCACAGCCTTGGCTGGGTGGTCGCACGCGACGGGGACGCGCTGATCGGCTTTGTCAATGTTGTTTGGGACGGCCTCGTTCACGCCTGGATCCAGGACGTCATGGTTGCCGCCGATGTCCGCCACCGCGGCGTCGGAGTCCTGATGGTCCGTGGCGCTGTCGCAGGGGCGAAGGACGCAGGGTGTGAGTGGCTGCACGTCGACTTCGACGACGATCTCAAGACGTTCTACCTCGACGCGTGCGGGTTTACACCAACGAACGCTGGACTCATTGAGCTATAAGATTGCACGGAACGCTCTGGTTGGAAGATCCAAAAGAGATGCCGGGGAGTAAGCGCACTCCCCGGCACCGGATCACGACTGCTACTGGGCTGCTAGCTGCAACCCTTGGAGTCTCCACAGTTGAGACAGCGGTAACACGAGCCGTTGCGGATGGTGATGTGTCCGCAGGTGTCACACAACGGGGCATCGCCCATCTTGTCTGCGAGCATTGCCTGCACCGCGGCGGTTTGCACATCCGCCGCGGACAAGATCGGTTGGGCCTGCCTCAGGTCCACAGACTCGGTTATCACTGTTGATGTCGCCACCGAACCCGCTGGTGACATCGCTACTGCTGACGTCGCTACGGCGGGAGCCGGCCCTCGGGACGAAGGCGGCGGTGCGGCATCCACAAACCTTGCGGCGGATACTTGCACTGCGATGTCGGCTTCCATCGCTGCGTCGTTGAGATCGAGTTGTGTGCCGGCTTCTACTGCGAGTCCCTTTGGTAGTTCCGCCAGGTCTCTTTCTGGCGGGACCTGGGCGAGATCGTCACGGTGCAGGTAGTCGATGCCGAGTGACCGGAACACATAGTCGATAATCGAGTTCGACATCTTGATATGTGGATGCCCTTCGACCATGCCCCGGGGTTCAAACGTCTGGAACGTGAACGTGTCGACAAACTCTTCGAGTGGGACTCCGTACTGAAGTCCCTTGCTCACCGCAATCGCAAAACACGACAGAATGCCGCGTAGCGTGGCACCTTCCTTTGCGAGATCGATAAAGATTTCACCAAGAGTTCCGTCCTCGTACTCGCCGGTGCGGACGAACAACTTGTGGCCACCGACACGTGCCTCTTGAGTGAAGCCGACACGGCGTCCAGGCAACAGGAATCGAGGCCGTGGCATGTTGGCGTACGCTTCGGTGGGGGACATTCCGTACGGCAGCGAACCGGTGACGGCGAAGGTTGCCACAACATCGATCTCTGCTTCGAGGGCGTCGGTGAGTTCCTCGTCCTCCTCATCGGACATGCCCCCGTCGGATTTCGCCGAGAGTGGCTGCGACGCCTTTGACCCATCGCGGTACAACGCCATCGCCTTAAGACCAAGCTCCCACGACATCCGGTACGACTCCTGGATGTCTTCAAGTGTTGCTTCGTTTGGCAGGTTGATCGTCTTGGATATGGCACCTGAGATGAACGGTTGCGCGGCAGCCATCATCTTGATGTGACCCGAATGGTGGATAAACCGTTCGCCGTACTTGCCGTTTCGGTTAGCGCAGTCGAACACCGCGAGATGCTCAGCAAGCAGGTGCGGCGCCCCTTCAATGGTTTGGCGTCCGCAGATGTAGTCGTTTGCTTCGATGATCTCAGCCTGTGTAAAGCCGAGCGCTTTGAGCATGTCGAAGCCGGCGCCGTTGTATTCCTCGGGCGTGAAACCAAGACGCTGCATCGTCTCATCACCAAGTGACCACTGGTTAAACGCAAAACCGAGCTCAAACACACCGGGCAGCAACGCCTCGATCGTGTCGAGGTCCTTTGCAGTGAAACCTTTGGCTCGCAGAGTGGCAGTGTTGATATGCGGCGTGCCGTGCAGGCTCATCATGCCGATCACATAGTTGATGATCTCCTCATTGTGGCTTTCCGAATATCCGAGGGTCCGCAACGCTGGGGCAACGGACTGGTTCACGATCTTGAAGTAACCACCACCAGCCAGCTTCTTGAACTTCACAAGTGCAAAATCAGGTTCGATACCGGTTGTGTCGCAATCCATCAGCAACCCAATGGTGCCCGTCGGTGCGAGGACCGTTGCCTGGGCGTTGCGGTAGCCAAACTGTTCGCCAAGTTTTACCGCAATGTTCCACGCATTGTGGGCTTCGGCGAGGAGGTCATCCGGGCAGATGTCTTGGTCGATGGAAAGTACCTGATGGCTAATGCCTTCGTACTCTTCGATCGCTACACCGTACGCAGCGCGGCGATGATTGCGCATCACACGAAGCATCGCATCACGGTTCTCGTCATATTTCGGGAACGGCCCGACTACAGATGCCATCTCGGCGGATGTTGCGTAGGAATAACCGGTGAGGATTGCAGTGAGTGCGCCGGCAATGGAGCGGCCCTTTTCGGAATCGTACGGAATGCCCGAGCGCATCAGTATTGAACCGAGGTTTGCGTACCCGAGTCCGAGTGTGCGGTAATCGTACGATCCCTGGGCGATTTCCTTGGAAGGAAACTGCGCCATGGTGACCGAGATCTCGAGGACGATTGTCCAGATGCGGATCGCGTGCCGGTAACCCTCAAGGTCAAACGTTGCAGTGGCGGAGTCGTAGAAGCTGACAAGGTTGAGCGATGCGAGGTTGCATGCTGTGTTGTCGAGAAACATGTACTCGGCACACGGGTTCGACGCCCTAATCTCGCCGCCGGCGGGGGAGGTGTGCCACTCGTTGATGGTGGTGTGGAACTGCACACCGGGGTCGGCGCACGCCCACGCCGCTTCGGCGATCCTGTCCCAGAGTCCACGTGCGCTCACGGTCCGCATCACAGAACCATCGGTGCGTGCGGTGAGGTCCCAGTCGCTATCGCTGAGAACCGCCTCAACAAACTCATTTGAAAGGCGGACTGAGTTGTTGGAGTTCTGACCCGAGACGGTGAGATAAGCCTCGCCGTTGAAGTCTGCCGGGTAACCGGCAGCGATCAATGCACGGACCTTGTCTTCTTCTTTGGCTTTCCAATCAATGAAAGTCTCGATATCGGGGTGGTCGATGTCGAGGATCACCATTTTGGCTGCGCGACGGGTCGTTCCACCGGATTTGATAGCCCCGGCGGCGCGGTCGCCAACCTTGAGGAAAGACATCAGACCGGACGATTTTCCACCGCCGGAGAGCCGTTCGCCTTCGCCGCGAATACTTGAAAAGTTGGTACCGGTGCCTGATCCAAACTTGAAGAGTCGAGCTTCACGGACCCACAGGTCCATGATCCCGCCCTCGTTGATGAGGTCGTCTTTCACAGCTTGGATGAAACAGGCGTGTGGCGATGGACGGCTGTAGGAGTCTGGCGATTTTTCGAGTTGTTCGGTGACGGGGTCGACAAACCAGAAACCTTGTGCAGGTCCCGAGATGCCGTAGTTGTGGTGCAGCCCGGTGTTGAACCATTGCGGCGAGTTTGGTGCAGCCATCTGGTTGACAAGCATGTAGACGAGTTCGTCTTCAAAGGCCTGGGCGTCGTGTTCGGATGCGAAGTAGCCATGGTTCTCGCCCCACCAACGCCACGTCGAAGCGAGTCTCTCGATGACCTGGCGGGCGGAACGTTCGGGTCCGAGAATCGGATTGCCATCATCGTCGGTGATAGCCTCGCCGTTGTTGTCGAGCTGGGGAACTCCCGCCTTGCGGAAGTACTTAGAAACCATGATGTCGGCAGCTATTTGGGACCACTGTTTGGGAATCTCAGCATCGGTCATCTCGAACACTATCGAACCGTCGGGGTTGGTAATGCGCGAGTCTCGGCGGGACCATGCAACGGTTTCGTACGGGTTTTCGCCCTCATTGGTGAACCGTCGTTCGATGCTCAGACCTTGGGTCATCTGGACTCTCCCTCAGTGACGTGTTCCTCGCGGCCGCCACAAGCTTGTTGTTTGCATATCCACAAAATTATCCACATCCACAACATGTAGTAGAAGGTTTTGCGTTGGCCTACTAGATATTGCGCAAGGGGGTTTGCAGCATAGTTACAAGGATGTAACTACGTCAAGGGCATTCCCCAAATGGATGGTTCTTGCAGCATATGGCGAGGCAGTGACATTTGTACCGCGCCACGCCACAAAAGAGCAAGTCGAAACCGTAGTTTTGTTTCGCGATGTGGGGAGGTTTTTCGCGTACTTGACCGAATCCGGAGCCGTTGCTGTATTCTGGCTTGCGGAGACGGGCTGGTTCTGGAGGACCTATGAAAAAGATTGTTCTTGCGGTACTGGTAGGCGTCCTTGCCACCGTCCTAGTCGGTCCGGCGAGTGCTTCGGTCACTCAAGGGGACTGCGCCGGCAGCGCGACCATCCTTGGTGTCACCTACACACCAGACAACGACACCCCTGGCAACCCAATTTTGTTGCCGAATCGGGACGGTGTTGTCATTCCCTACGAAGGCGGAGTGGGGTTTGTAAACACCAACCACTCAGGTGAGATCGGTGTAACCGTTGCCGGTATCAACATCAAGGTCGACGATTGGGCGGGGACCAACGAGGACGACGATCGACAGACGATGTCCGAGTACCGACTCGACGAGTTCTACCAACTGCTCGACGACCGGGTTCCGGGTGGACGGGTTCCCGGATTATGGCGTCTCTGGGTGACTCACAATGCCGACGGTGGCAACTGTACAGCGTTTGCGCTCGTGAAAATCGAAGGCAACCCACTGGCAACACCGCTCGGTGCCGCAGTGCTGATCATGACCGTCATCGCTCTCGGTCTCATGTTTCGTAGTCTCTACGTCAAAGTGATCAGCAAAACGGTCAAACATCGGATCGCTCTTGGAGTCATTGCAGGGCTGTTCCTCGGACTCGGCATCGGGATTCTCACGTTTATGTATGGATTCCGAACGCTTGACACCACAGTTGTCTTCATCTTTCCGCTCATCGCGGCGATTGTCGGATTCCTGCTCGCAAAGTGGGGTCCCATGGGGCGACCGGTCAACTTGTAACGGACTCTGGCGCTGCTCACGACCGTATACGGTCGTGGCTAGCGCCAGAGTCCGAGAACCGGCCGGCTACTGGTACCAGCGGACGAAAGACTTCCGTTCCAAGGTATCAAGAGAGGACTGCAGTAGGCCGCCTTCAGAGATGGTGTACACCACCTCACCGATAACGACGCTACGCCGGACTTGTGACTCCCAATCCCACGGGTTGTGGTGATCGTTCGTGTTCGAGATGCGCTTCACTTCACGGATCCCATCCTTGGTGATCTCGAGCCCGATAGCGCCAACAAAACCTTGTTCAGTGCCGGTTTCGTCATTCCACGAGTATGTTGTGATGGGGAGGACAACAAGGCCAGTCGGTTCCCAGTACAAGAAGGCACGGTGGTCCCACTCAGCCTCAGAGTTGCCGTTCTCGATCGTGTACTTGTCGATACGCTTTGGATTGGCAGGGTCAGAGACATCGAACAACGACACCTGAGTCCCAAGCACTCTGCCGTTGTCCGTCGCTGCCTGGCCGACACCGATCAAGAGATCGTCCGAGATGGGGTGCAGATAGGCTGAGTAGCCGGGGATCTTTAGCTCCCCTACGACTTTCGGGTCGGTGGGGTCTGACAGGTCGAGTGTGTACAGCGGGTCGGTCTGGCGGAAGGTGACGACATAACCGACGTCACCGATGAATCGGACTGCGAAGATGCGCTCAGACTTGCCGATTCCGCCAACCTGGCCGATTGTCTCTAGGGTGCCGTCCTTCTCCGTGAGAACGGTGATGAAGCTCTCGGACTCTTGATCGCCACGCCAGTCGGGCTGTGAAGTCGAAGCGACTCGCAGATCGCCGTTGTACTCGGACATTGACCATTGCGACAACATGTAACCCTTGACAGATCCGCTGCCGCGGTACGTGACGCTGTCGGGGTCTGAGATGTCGAATTTGTGAATGTCGGTTGTGGCCTCGTTGACCACGGTGGCAATCGCGTTCGAATCTTCAATGGCCTGCCAGTCGACCCAACGGTTGGTGGCGATGTAGAGAGCATCGGTCGACGCGTACACCGTTTCACCGCTGGAAAGCACGCCCGTGGCGGCCTTCACGTCGAGTCCTTTGGATATGTCGATCGTGACTATCGAGATCATGTCGAGACCGGCGAAGTCTGCGGGTGCGTTGGCCTCGTTGCAGGACAGCAGAGCTCCTTGCTTTTTGACGGTGACCCGTCCGTTGTCTGAGACGGTTTCGAGCACGTAGTACGGGACCCAGTTTTCGATCGTCGAATCTTCAATGATCTGCTTGTTGGCTTCCGTTGCTTGACGTTCGGCGCGCAGACCAGAACCTTCCGGCTGGACAAACTGGAGGCCGACGGGGGACGAGTTGACGACAAGTCGGACCGTGTCACCGATCATGCGGGCGCTGACATAGCGGCCGTCCATCTCGAGCTGCCTTGTCACTCGCATGTTGTCTCCGTCTGAGATATCGACCTCGACGATCGAGAGGGTGCTTGAGAAGCCGCCCCCGTACCCCTGGCCCGACCGCGATGCGAAGTTGCTTGTGTAGACGTCTCCATAACCCTGTGCGATGAGCAACACCGTGTCGCCCGAAAGCAGCATGTCCTGGATGTACAGGTCGCCGAGCCTCAGCGTGCCCCGCAGTTGCGGGCTAGCACCGGTTACGTCGACGTATCGCAGCTCGCCGTTGGTGAGGACCAGCAACCGCCTGCCGTCGGTCTTTACGATGTCGGGTTCGTCGACACCCTTCTCCTGTACGTTGGTCGTCGAAAAGGCTGGTGTCGATTTCGCACCGCTCTCGTACGCTATCGACGCTGCCGCGGTGGTTGGCACGACGCGCTGAGCGGAAGAGTCCAATTCGGCGGCCAAGATTCCGTCTTCCAAGATGGCCGGGAAGCCCCACCCGTATCCGAAACCGTACGGACCCACGATGTCTTTGGCGTGAGATTTCACGTACGACAAGAAATCGTCGCATGCGTTGAAGCTTTGCAGCGAGAATTCATGGATTGCGGGGTCGATCCTGGGGAACTCGCGTTGGCCGACCGTTGGTTCGGATGAGGTCTGAGTGCAGGTAGCGGCGATCAAACTGAGTGCCGTGGCTGCAAGAAGGATTCTGGTTGTTTTCATGTGCGACTCCTAGCCTGTGTCGCCGCTATGACGCACGGAACCGTCACGCAGGTTCCCAAGATCTCGTCCGTCGGCGTGCCCTCGTACGGCGTACCGCGGTGGAATGGCCGTCAGACAGGGGAGGTAGGAGGCGGGGAGCTATGGTGACGCGCTACATTGGCTGGCCGACGTGGAGCAACGGTGACCGACTACCCGATCTGGCAACCCGACCCTGACGACTACGCCGCGACGAACGTTGCGGCCCTGGCAGCGCGGGTGAGGGTCGACTCGTACGAAGCGCTGCACACCTGGTCAGTCGACAACCGTGCCGAGTACTGGGCCGAAGCAATCAACGATCTCGGGATTGTTTTCGAGACGCCGCCATCGCAAGTCCTGGATCTGACCGACGGTGTCGAACAACCCGTGTGGCTTCCAGGAGCCCGGCTGAACATCGTCGCCTCATGTTTCACTACGGATCCGAAAGCCACCGCCGTCGTTCACCGTCGCAATGGCGTCCTCCATTCAGTGACGTACGCGGATCTGCTGTCCCAAGTGCAAGCTTTCGCCGCGGGTTTCGCCGCGGCTGGTTTGCGCCCCGGCGACGCGGTTGCGATTGCAATGCCGATGCTGCTCGAGGCGGTAGTTGCGTACCTTGGCATCATCTACGCCGGTGGTATTGCGGTGTCCATTGCTGACAGCTTTGCACCGGACGAGATTGCAACCCGATTACGAATTTCGGATACCAAGGCCATTGTCACGCAGGACGCAACGGTGCGGTCCGGCCGTACACTTCCGATGTTTGACAAGGTCGTTGCCGCGGGTGCGCCGATGGCGATCGTCGTGTCGACGGGCGCAGATGCGGCGCTACGGGGCGAGGACGTTTTCTGGGACGACTTCGTAGGCGAAGGGTCCGTAGAGCCTGTCATCGGAACGTCCAAGACCCACATCACGATCCTGTTCTCTTCCGGCACGACGGGTGATCCGAAGGCGATCCCGTGGACGCACATCAATCCGATCAAGGCCGCCGCGGACGCTTATTACCACCACGACATTCAGCCCAACGACGTGCTCGGGTGGCCAACAAACATGGGGTGGGTCATGGGACCGTGGCTGGTGTTCGCAGCTCTTGTGAACGGTGCCTCGATGGTGTTGTTTGACGATGCCCCGACCGGTGAAGATTTTGGACGGTTTGTGCAGGACACCGGCGTGACGATGTTGGGTGTAGTCCCATCGCTGGTAGCCGCGTGGGTGGAGTCTGGCTGCATGGAGGATCTCGATTGGTCGACTATTCGGCGGTTTTCGTCAACGGGAGAATCCTCGAACCCCGACCACATGGTGTACCTCATGGCGCTGGCGGGCAACGTCCCTGTCATTGAGTACTGCGGAGGGACCGAGATTGGCGGCGCATACATCACGTCCACGATGGTGCAGCCGTCCGCACCATCGATGTTTACGACGCCAACCCTAGGACTTGACGTTGTGATTCTTGATGACGAAGGGAGGGAGGCTGAGTTGGGAGACCTGTATCTGGTTCCGCCGTCGATTGGGTTGAGTCAAGAGTTGCTGATCCGCGATCACCACGAGGTGTATTACGCGGACTTGCCGAAGTTTGGTCGACCTCTGCGCAGGCATGGCGACTATTTCCGTTACGTCCGTGGTGTCGGGTACCGCGCAATGGGGCGAACCGACGACACCATGAACCTAGGTGGTATCAAGGTGTCGTCCGCCGAGATTGAGCGTGTTGTCGACGATGCCGGTGTCGTTGGTGAGGTCGCCGCAGTTGCGGTGTCTCCGCCTGGGGGAGGACCGTCAGACCTTGTGTTGTTCGTAACGGGCGCAACGGTGTCGGGCGCTGAGTTGCTCTCGGTTTTGCAGGAGGCGATCCGTTCGCATCTCAACCCGCTGTTCAAGATCTACGACGTGGTCGAGGTTGAAGAGCTACCGCGGACGGCGTCACAGAAGGTTATGCGTAGATCGTTGCGCGCCGACTACAAAGCATCTCACTAGCCCTCCCCTGCGCGCACACCACTTGAAACCACCGCACATTGATGCACAAATGGACGCCAGAACGCGGTCGGGTGCTCTGGGTGTCCATGCTGGGTGGCAGTTAGGACACCGTCGGAGCGTTTCTGTCCCAGCTCTCTGAACCCGCCCGAGGAACACCACTGTTTTGTTTGAGTCCGGCTGTGTCGCCGGGACTGTTGTCACGGTAGTAGTTGGCTTCGTGTTCGGCTGGCGAGATGTCTCCTATCGGCTGAAGGATGCGTTTGTGGTTGAACCAGTCGACCCATTCCAACGTGGTGCCCTCGACGCTGTCGCTCTCGCCCTCAACACCCGCCCCCGCAAGACCCTCGGCTGGAGAACACCCACCGAGGCCCTCAACGATCATCTACTCTCACTCCAACAAGGCGGTGTTGCAACGACCCCTTGAACCTGAGGTTGTATCGATATCAAACCCGGACCCACCCGATTTGGTAGCGGTGTTCGCGATAGTGTTTCCGACGGTTCCAGCGTCGACCGTTGCAACGATTGTGAGCGTCTCGGTGACCCCGTTCGCAAGCGTACCGACATCCCAGATGCCCGTGCCAGACGAATACGTGCCCTGCGTGGTCGATGCCGAGACGAATGTCAGGCCGCCAGGAAGTGCGTCAGTCACTTGGACGCTTGTCGATGTGTTGGCTCCGTTGTTTGAAGCCGTCACGGTGAACGTGACCGTGTCACCAGGGTCCGGCGTGGCGTTGTCGACGTCCTTGGTGATTCCAATGTCCGCTGACTGGATTGCGGAGGTGAGAACAAACGAGGACAAAAGTATAAAGTCGTTGCCGGACGACATGCGGAGCTGCGTCGACGTGGTGCCGGCGGAAAGGGCGCCGGACGGTACCGCCATGAGGTCCATGTCGACCGCCACTGCAGTCGATAAGTTCCATTGGTTGTCTCCCGAGCTGACGACCGTGCCGTTCACACGGAACCGCTCAAGAAATCCGTTGCGGGAACCGCTTAGGCCCGAGTCGCCCTCGAACAAGAGTACCTCTATGGCCCCGATTGCAGAGGCCGCCAATGGAGGGTGAGAGACGTTGACCGTAATCTCGCTGCCGTACACGATCTCAAGTCCCGAGTAGAAGTTGAGCTGCACAACGGGCAATGTTGCGTCCTCGTAGAACACGTAGATTGTTGCACTCTTCATCACGGTCGCGAAGGTGCACCACGGTGCTCCAGTGGACGAGGTGATATCCGCAATCGTGTATGAACCGCCTGCGGCTGACACTAACGAGGTGATGTCGGCGCGAGTCTGGTAGTAACCCTCGGTGGGGTCGAAAAAGTCCTGTACTGCGACACCGGTTACAGATGTTCCGTTCACCGTTGCTGTCGTGTCCGTGGTGTTACCGGACGCAGCCCACACCAGGTATGCGGTGTTGATCGTCGCCCCAGCCGGTGCTGCGGGGAGAACGATCGTCGAACTCGCCGACAGCGAGCAGGCGGCGGTCATGAATGATGCACTTGCGTTGTACGTCCCGAATCGTCCCTGGAATGTCTGGACCGACGTCGGAATTACGGCCTGAGCTACCGGAGCATTTGCTACCAAGCCAAGGCGACGATGAGGAATGCGAGACTCAGAACATGAGCCCTCCTCAGAAAAGAATGTACGACGTGGCCACCCACCATTGTCATCTCGCTTTCGCGGGTCGTTGTACGACCAAGAAGCGAGCCTGCCGATAAGGGTGCGAACGATTTCGGGGGGTGCTGTCTTGGCATCACCAGTTGTGTCGTAGAATCGGGCTAGTCACATATGACCTTGAGATATTTCGGCCAAGGCGACCGAACATCCCGGCCTAGTCGAACCGCCACCCCGATCCCGATCCGAACCGGAGTCCTCGATGACCGCCAATCGACATGACGCAGAGGAAGTCACAGCGCACCTGACGCTGTCGTCCGAGATCTACATAAAGTCCGATTCGGTGAGCCGCAAGTTCGCGAAGCGGCTTCGTAAGAACATCCGTGCAGCACTCAGGCCGATCGATGTGCAAATGCGATCTCTTGGCAAGGCGCGCATCGAGATCAAAACCACGGAGTACAAGACACTTGCGGATCGTCTTGCAACCGTGTTTGGCATACAGTCGATCGCTCGGGTTGAGACATTCGAGTTCTCCACGCTCGACGAACTCATCGAGCTACTCACGCCACGCACGCAGCCGCTCGTTGTAGGAAAACGTTTCGCGGTGCGGGTGAAGCGCAGAGGTGCACACGACTGGCGGGCTGCCGATCTCGAGGCTGCGCTTGGCGCTGCTCTCTATGACTCTTCGGCGGGTGTTGACCTCACAAATCCGGAGGCGACCGTTCGAGTGAGGATTGAGGGCCACCGCGCCCACGTCACGCTTGATCGCATCGAAGGTGCGGGCGGGATGCCGCTCGGCAGCCAGGGGCGCGCACTCGTGTTGCTATCCGGCGGATTCGATTCTCCAGTGGCTGCGTGGTCTCTGATGAGTCGTGGTGTTGCCGTGGAGTTCGTCCACTTCAGACTTGAATGCTCGCAAGCCGATCATGCCATTGCTGTTGCCCAGCAACTGTGGGAGAAGTGGGGGACCGGCAGTGGAGGCCGTGTGCACGTCATCGAGTTCCAGCCCATCAAGGACGCGTTGCGCGACCAGCTCGATGCGCGACTTCGCCAAATTGTCCTCAAACGTTTGATGATGGTCGCGGGTGACGGGGTCGCCGGGCGCCTGGGGATTCCTGTACTTGCGACTGGCGAAGCCATTGGTCAGGTTTCGTCGCAAACGTTCCCGCACCTTGTCGAGCTTGATCAAACGATCCAGCGACCGATCTTTCGACCGTTGCTGACCGCGGACAAAAACTCGATCATCGAGACCTCCCGACGTATCGGGACCTTCGACCTCTCGTCGAGGGCGATAGAAGTGTGCGACCTGTCCGACGGGAGGCCGGTAGCCACTCAGGCTAAACGTCGAGACATCGTCGCGGCTGAAGCAACGCTGGGGAGTGACATCGTTGCGGATGCTCTTGCTGACTGGGAGATAGTTGACCTGGCAACCTGGCTTCCCGGCGAACCGTTGCGGCGCTTCGACCCGGTAAAAGATGTGCCAGCCTTTCTCAGGCCGGACTCGTTGCCGGCATGACCGAGGTGGTTACCGGCACCCTGCTCAACCCGTCACTGCATATCGCGTTTAGCCTTTCGCTCGCCGTGGCCGGTGCGTTTCTCATTCTCGGCACAATGCTGTCGGCGGTACGCACTGTGATCTTGCCGCGTGGCACATCCTCACTCATGAACTGGATTGTGTTCCGACTCTCACATGCTTCGTTCTCAGGATTTTCGCGTCGACGGAAAACGTACGAGCAACGTGACCATGTGATGGCGCACTTTGCGCCTGTGAGTCTTGTCCTGCTGGGGATGTTCTGGCTGGCAGCGGTGGCGAGTGGGTACTCGCTGTTGTACTGGGCGACCGGCGCCGACTCACTGGCGTCGGGGCTGGTGCTGAGCGGCTCTTCGCTGACGACCCTGGGATTCATTGCGCCAGCGTTTGGGGTCCATCAGGCGCTGGGATACTCCGAGGCGATCCTGGGGCTATTCCTTGGCGCCCTCATGATCACCTACTTCCCGTCCCTGTACGGAGTGTTTGCTCGGCGGGAGGTGCAGGTTGCGTCGCTCGAGGTACGTGCCGGGACGCCCCCGTCCGCGGGCGCGTTCATCATACGATTTCATCAGATCGGCTGGCTCGATCGTTTGGACGAAACGTTCCTCGCGTGGGAACGCTGGTTTGCAGAGTTGGAGGAATCACACACGTCGTATCCGGCACTCATCTTTTTCAGATCTCCGGTTGCTGACCGTTCGTGGATCACCGCTGCTGGGACGGTTCTCGATGCGGCAGCTCTTTCGCACTCTTGCGTTGACGTGAAGTATCCCCGGGGTTCGGCGGCGGTGTGCATCCGTTCGGGTTTCCTGGCTCTGCGGCGTCTGGCCGATTTCTTCGGGCTTGCTTATAACAAAAACCCGGAGCCGAGCGACCCAATAACGATCATGCGTTCCGAATTCGATGCCGTGTGGGACGACATGGAGCGAGCTGGTGTTCCGCTTGTCGACGACAAAGATCAGGCCTGGTTGGACTACTCGGGCTGGCGGGTGAACTACGACTCGCTGGTCCTGGATTTCGCTGAGATCACAATGGCACCGTACGCACCCTGGACTTCGGATCGGTCCTCGCTCAGCCATCAGCGGCCCCGCATCGCTCGTTTCGGCAACGCAGCCGTAGATTCGTTCCCTGTCCAGTGACCTTAGAATCATCGATCATCGAGGAGCCGGTTATACAAGAGCAGAGATTCGCGTCGATCCGAGAGCGTATGGCTGGCGAGAGCGGTGTTGTGATGTTGATTGGACCTCGCGGCACCGGAAAGACGACCCTCGGTCGGCTGCTCATAGATGATGCTCTTGAGGCCGGTATGCGTTGTGCAATGGTGGACGCCGACATAGCCCGATCTTCCATCGGTCCGCCGGCGTGTGTCGGGATGAGAATCATCGACTCGCCCGGTGCCTTTGGCGGTCGCAACGGTGCCGACGCACTGCGGTTCGTCGGATCGACGTCGCCAAACGGTGTCGTGCTTCCCCACGTCGTTGGTGCGACCGCGCTCATCGACGAGGCCAGACCTGACGCCGACTTCATTGTTTTGGACACAACTAGCGTGGTCGCGGGGGTTGTAGGCCAGACTTTGAAATATCACCTGGCCGAGTTGGCGAAACCCACGATCGTTATCGCCCTGCAGCGAGGCAACGAGATGGATCCGATCATCGGGATGTTGCGTCGGTTTCTTTCGGCAAGGGTTGCCGTCCTTCAGCCCGAGTCTGACGCGCTGCCTGCGGGGCCGGTAGAAGCCGCACAGGAACTCGCCGCGGCGTTCCGCGCGGAGCTGGAAGCGCCGCTGCCAAGGTGGCGGGTCCAGTCAACAGTGTTTGCACCAACTCTTCCTGATGGTTTCGAACTCGGTCCGCTTGACGGCATGATCGTCGGCATCCAGGATGCGCGCGGAGCGTGTCTTGGGCTTGGTGTGCTCGATCACGACGGCGACACTTTGCGTGTCGCGACGCGGCACGGAGACGCGATGAGTGGTTTACGGCTCGGTTCGTTGAAGATTGATCTTGAGACCTTCGCAACCACCCGCATACGGCTGCGGGAGTTTTTCTTTGGTCTGAAGAAATAACAAGGAAAGGTTTCGGCGCGGTACCGACGGTACGACAATTGTTATGGGTCCGGATTGTTGTTTGTGTTCAACGGGCGCGGTCGGGCGACATCACTGCGAAACCCGCCTCGGTGTCCCGGACGGTAAAGATTCTTCTCCCGGGCTGGATTGCGTGACGGACCGAGGACACATTGAGACCGCGGGCTCGCCAACGCAACGCTATCGCTTCGAGGTGCTCGTCCGCGACAAGTGTCAATCCATACAGCGACGGTCCGCGCACCGGAGACTCGATCACTTCGATAATCGGGCCGGCGCGGAAGAAGGCAGCGGGTCGCCCCTTGACTTTGATTGCAAGTCGGGGAGCAAGATCGAGTTGGGCGAACGTCGTGACCGCCTCCGTGAGGTCGGGCACAAGCAGCACCACATGGTCGACAGCCCAACCCTCGACCCCGGTGGTGGCCGTTGAGGACTCTTCCACCAGCGGAATATCGAAAGCAGGCGGTTCGCCCGACCAGGTCCATGCAGGGTCGCCGGTGGTGAGTCGAACCGAGCGCCCGATCCATTGCGCCGGAAAACCAAACACCTCCCAGGGAAGCGGGAGCTGTAGCTGGACGAGGTGGGAGGCTTGCAAGGTCATCGACTTTGTGGCGGGACCGGGGGAGTGTACAGACGCAAGACCCGACGTGCCGCATCGGATTCCCCGCACTTCCCCGTTTAAGGTTTCTGACTGCCGCACGTCGGGTCTCTACATGGAACATATCGAACCCTCAAATCGAATTCAACCCCCTCTAACTGCGCTTATTCGCTGGAGTTCTCTGCACTGTGTGAATCCGAAGTTACTCACAGTGGTCGAATGCGGCTCGATTCAAGGGTTGTCCACATATCCACAGTCGGTTGTGCACAACCGCTAGGGACAAGTATCTCAGCGCGATGTTTCGCGCCCCGCTTTTATAGCGGCGATGCAATGGGGGAACAGTCTCTCGACCCCCGTGTGGATGCCGGCAACGATGATCCCGAGTGTTTCTTCGTCGATAACTTGTACTGGCAAGCGGCCGGAGAGGAAGATGTCCTCTCCGGAGTCGAATGCGACCAACACGGGCCAACTGCCCGTGTTGAACCGCAAGAACCGGCGCGCCAACTCGTGGTTCGACACCCGCCCGAAGAGATATGCCTCGAAGTGCAAGGTGATGGTCCCAGGGTCAAACCAGATCGTTGTCGCGTCGCGGCATTCTTGTTCTATTCGGATGCCGAGACGGTTTTCAAACTCACCCGCCCACACGACACCCGAATCGTTGTCTTGCACCCACTCGGATGTAATCACCGAGACCTGCTCCCAAAGGTTGCCCTTCACGACGCCGATATGCCGTCGTAAAGTTCCAACAGGCGCTCGACCGTCCTATCCCACGAGAACTGTTCAGCATGCGCAACGGCACCTTCCCTCATCGCGGCATGGTGTTCGGGCGACGACAGGAGTTTGTCGATCGCCGCGGCGAAAGAGCTCGGGTCGTGTCCATCGATGAGGACGCCAGATTCGCCGTCCTCCACTACGTACGAGAGGCCGCCGACCGCGGCTGCGACCACGGGTAGGGCACATGCCTGTGCCTCGGCTGCAACGAGACCGAACGACTCGCTGCGACTTGGCATTAAGAGAAGCTCAGCACCCCGGTAGAACATCGGCAGGGTCCGGTGAGGTTTGGCATCGATGAAATCGACGTTGTGCGCTATGCCGAGGTCGGCTGCCAGGGTCCTGAGCATGGTCAGCTCATCGTTGCCCGTCGGGCCACTCGGTCCTCCGACGATGACAAGCCGGAATGCCCCGAGTCCACGTCCAAGGAGGTCGGCTGTGGTTTTGACAGCGATGTCGAATCCTTTCAACGACTGGATTCGACCGACACACAGCAGCACATGCTCAGCGCCCCACCCGAGCTGTTCGCGAGCGGTTTCTTTGTCGCCGGGCCGAAACAACGAGTGGTCAATGCCGGGTGGGCTTATGCAAAGACGGCCCGGATCTGCGCAATAGTGGTCGAGGAGGTCGTCGAACTCATACGGGGTCGCAGCGATCACGCAGTTTGATTGGGCAATGGTGTCCAACTCGATCTCCATGCGGATCGAAGGAGACGCTGGTTCGTCGGCGCGGCGGTTGACATCCTTGACGCGGCCGAGTGTGTGGAAGGAGTTTGCCAGCGGGATCCCGAGAGCGTGTTTGAGCTTCACTCCGGCCCGACCGCTGAGCCAGTAGTGCGAGTGGATAATGTCAAACGTAAGCCCCGATTCCGTTATCCAGCGCAGCACTCCGTCTGCAAACTCGTCTGCGTAGTTCGCCATGTCGGTCATAGGGATTTCAGATGGGGGACCCGCGTCGATCCGGACAACGGTGTATCGCGGCGATACCGTGACGATCTGCTCGGTCCCCGTTTCGAAACGCCGCGTAAACACAACAACATGGATGCCACGTCGCGCCATCTCGACTGCGAGTTCATCGACATAGACGTTCATCCCGCCGGCGTTGCCGACTCCCGGTTGAAGGCGCGGAGACGTGTGCATGCTCAGCACGGCAATGCGTGAGATCACGTCGCTGCCTCCACTTCGTAGAGATCGCGCGCGGTGGCGCCCATGCGGAATTTGTACGGCTCGTCACCCTTGAGAAAATCGAACCGGTGCACTCCCATTTCGATGACGTGCTCGATCAGGAGATCCAGGAGGACCACTCCGGGCGCACCCTCAGCGAACGACGGCTCGAGCGCAGAGTTGTACAGGTAGTAGGCGTCGGATTCGAAGAAACCAAACGCCATCGCCGCGGGTCTTTCGTCTGCACCCAGCAATGTGGTGATCGTCGCCCCGGAGTCCGCGTGGAGACCGTGAAAGAACGCTGCCATCTGTTCCGTCATGAAGACTCCCTTCTCGCCGATGGTGTTTCTGTGCATCTTCGCAAATGTTGCCACAGCATCTGCTCCGGATACCGTCACAAGTCTCGGTTCACCAAACGCTTCCGCAAAGCGGCGTCGTTTGCGACGGACCTCGTGACGTTGTTTCTTGGACAGCGTGGCAAGCCACTCGTCCCGGCTGTCGCCCAGCGTCATCACCGCGGCGACTTCGTGGATTCTCTTGGTTGGTGTGAGCCCGGTCGCTTCGATCGCTTTCATCACAACCGCCGCAGCTTCGTCCGGCAGCGAATCGAAAACCAACGAGGTGCCTCTTGGCAGCGCACCGATCCAGTCGGCGAGGAGATCTACCGCGGTCGGACCGAGCGGCGAGTGATAGTCAGTGACATCGCGGTGGCCGGCAAATGACACCCTGCCGTCCTCAAACACAAGAGGGACGAGCGAATCGTTGTTTGCGAGCACGACAAGGTCACCGGCAGGAAAGTGTTCTCTCCACGCCCGTAAGAACGGTGCATGGGGGAACGGGCCGAGCAGTTGCGCCGCGGGCTGAGCCGCAAAAACTGGGTTGTCGAATGGTGATTTGCTCACGAACTCAATCCTCGAACGCCGGCTCGGTGGTGCCTTGGGAAACACCACCGCCGATCGTCGTCGGGTGGGCAATGTCATGGACCGCGGTGACCGCTGCATCAGATAGTAGGCCGTACCGGCGCGTCCCTTCGACGAGCAGCATCACAGCGATCCCGGCATCCCCGGACCAGCTTTTGGCGGCGATTCCGACACCGTGGCGGGCGGCGACCAGAAGACCTTCGGCGCCGACTTTCATCGGACCGTCCCACCATTGGCCAAGCTTTGTATCAGACCGTTCGCTACCGCCGATCAGTGCGGTGTATCGGCAATTCGCGGACACGGCTTCGGCGAAACGAGGGTCACATGAGATGCCCACAAAGGTTCGTGCGGCCGCACTGAGCGTTGTGCGCAGGACCGGCGCACCGCACCCGTCGACGCCGACCGGTTCCGGGTCAAACCCCGAGACCTTTCGGGTCAGGTCTATCACCCGTCTCTGGAGCGGGTGATCATCAGCCAGATAGGTGTCAAGAGGCCACCCTTGGGCGACACATGCGCGTAGCCACGCCGCGTGCTTGCCCGAGCAGTTGTGGAACAGACGTTTTGGAGTGCGGTGCCCGGTTGCGATGAGGAGTTGTCTGGCCCGAGAGGCCTGCGGCCAGTCCGGTGGGCAACGCAGCGCGTCCTCGTCGAGATCGACAGATGCGAGACTCTGTCGGATGATTGCAAGGTGTATAGGCCAACCGGAGTGCGAGGAACCGGCGATAGCCATGTGTTGCGGGTTGAGGTTTGCGCCAGCCTCCTGTGACACGGTCGCTTGGACGAGCTTGAGAGATGATCTCCAGTAAAACACCGGATCAGTGTCCCCCCATGACGCGAGAACTCTGCCGGTCGCATCAGCAATAACAACGCCTCCGTTATGCGTCGTTTCGGCGAGACCGTTGCGCACGGTGCGGGCCAGCACGAGCCGGTCTACGACTTCTGGAGGATGTTTTCCGCTTTTGTCAGGCCCTCGCGATATCGGCGGGCGAGTTCGTCGTTGATTTGCTCATGTGCGGCGTACACCGCACGTCTGTCGCGTGACACCAATCGTTCGACATCGGCAAGTGACGTGCGAATCTCTTCAAGTTCGGCGTCTTCGAGGACCGGTAGCCTCGTCAGAAAGTCATCGCCGAGGACGCGGTCAACAATTCGGCGCCCCTCTTCGGGTATGTCCGGCATGTCAACCGATAACGGGCGGGGCATGCCAGATCGACTGCCACCAGACATGTCGCTTGCGAGGATCTCAGGGAGTGCATCGATGAGGCTACGAGTCTCTTCGCCCGAGCGTCGCCGCACTTCGAAGCTGAGAAGGTCGAGTCTGCCATGGAGTAACCGGCGGTAGTACGACAGTTCGGTATCGAGGTCGTTGCAGATGGACCGCTTTTCTCGAAGCTCGTCCATGTCAGCATCGGCGAGTCCTTCGACGAACGCGGACTCTGTCACGATGTCGATACGGCGTTTATGCGTGTCTGTCATCATTGCTCTCCGAGTGGCGGTGTATGCAGGTTAACAATTTGCTCGCAGAGTCGGGTACGGGTTTTTCCACCGGCTTCCGACCGCCTGGATCTGGAAGTGAACGTGGGGTCGCCCGCCGGCGGCGTTGCCGGAAGCACCGTTGTAGGCGATCACTTGGCCAGCCGTCACCCGGTCGCCGGTCTTGAGCCCGGACACATATCCATCGAGGTGTGCGTAGTAGAACCGCATCCCGTAGTCGGTGGTCAAATACACGACGATGCCACCGAGTCCGCCGGTCTTGAGGCGCACGGTGCCGTTGCCCACCGCGACAACCGACTTGCCACGGCCCGCAAATATGTCGGTTCCCTGGTGCGTCCTCCCGCCCGAGCGCGGGAAGCCCCAGTCGTTGATGAATGTTCCACCCGGAAGCGGACAGCGCAACCCCGGCGTTGCGTCGGGGGGAAATCCACCGGAAGCGCCGCGTTTTTTGGCAGCCTCGATCGCTCTGAGTCGGGCCTGCTCACGGTTGTATGCGTTGACGGCGGCCCGCGTCGTTGCGCTTGCAGCGTGGAGCTGTTCGTCGCGTTCGCGCTCGATTTTATCGAGCACGGTGACGAGTTCTTCACTGCGCGCATTGATCTCAGCGACACGAACTCTGTCGGTGTCCAGAATCGTCTTCAGCTTGTTGGCTTCTACCGTGATGGACGTGTAGTTCTGAAGCTGTGCGATTTCTCGTTCGGCCGCCCGTTCGAGTAGAAGCTGGGTTGTCATGAGGTCTTGAATCGATCCGGCAGACAGGGCAAGTCCGATGATCGACGCGCTCGTGTTCGACGTGTACGATTCAAACAGCAGCGTTTCTGCCCGGTTCTTGAGGTCTGTGGCCTCACTTTCGTACGCCCTGATTTGGTCCACCAACCGGGTAGTTTTGTATGTGAGTTGTTCGAGTTCAGCGTTGATCAGCTGATACTCGGTGAGTGCCGCCTCAAGCTTGTCGTTGGCAATCTGGTATGCCGCAACGGCCCTTTCTTCTTCGGCCCGCGCGCGATTGATCTGCTCTTTCGTCTGGGCGAGTGCGCCCGTCGGGATGATGAGGAAAACCGCTAGCGCAGCCCCTACAAGCGCACGGGCGCGTGGTCGTGAGGTCATAACCACAAGCTTAGCGACGCTCGTGTCGAATACATCACTCGGGTGGTGCCGACTGCTGGTACGGTTCGGTGCTGTGTCGATCACGAATTCTCAGCGTGCACTTCAATTCGTGCGGTCGTAGTTGGGTGACACGGACGCGGCCAGCCAGCGGGGTCGGTTTTCCGATTGGGACGTTCGCCGTGAACGTCTTCGGTTCAGCGATGTTGGGACTTCTTGTCGGATACTTTGGGTCGTCTGCCAGCGCCGATCTCCGCCTCGGCCTATTTGTCGGTGTGCTTGGCGGGTTCACGACGTTCAGCACATTTGCGGTCGAGTCGGGGAACCTGGCGAGAGGTGGCTTTGCGAGCACCGCAGCGGTCTATGTTGCGGTATCGGTTCTCGCCGGGCTGGTTTTTGCTTTGGCAGGTCTCCACCTAGGCGAGCTGATCGCCGACTAGAGAAACCAGGTTGTCGCCACCCAGTAGCTAGCTACGCCGAGGGTCATCGAGTCGAGACCTGTGAGACGCCCGGGCGATGTTGTCGTGTGGAGCACCCGGTCTGTGCGGATCAGCGAGCCGACCGACCTGCCGGCGATCATGCCGAGGGCTGTCATGATCGCGATGAGAGCGGCGCTGGGGATCGAGATCCCTTCGGTTAGAAACGTCGACGCGATTCCACCGAGGAGGGCTGCACCAAGAGTTGCGGTGTTTGCGTCGAATGTGGACACGTGGCTTGAGGCGCTGGTTTGACGGGTTGCGATCCAAACGCCGACACCGGTGAGTCCGGCTATGAGAAGCAGCATCCGAGTCTGCTGAATCGACGCCAAGCGCACCAGGACGAGGCTCCCTGACGCCACCGTTCCCACGACCGAGAGAGTGACCGTGTGTGAGAGGTTGGCCACGTTGCGGTGTTCCGCGCCCAGTACGGTCCATGCCATCGGCACGATCGCCGCGATCGCGATCGCGCCCGCCAGCCCCGTGAATCCCCAAGCCCACACCGCGTTGGCGCCCGCAGCCGCGCCGACCATGGCTGCCGGAAAGTTTACGTGCGCACCGCGACCGCGCATTGTCTCGCCGACATCCCAGACCCACCCGAGCACCGCACCGACTGAGAGCACAACCCACACTTCGCTACTCAACGTGAGGCCGAGAGCGAAGACACCGAGGATCGTCGCCGACAATACACTGTCAATCGTTGGGGCATCGACGGTTTCGGCGAGCGCTCCGCCTGACACTGGCGGGATAAGCGCAATCTCGTCCGTTGCAGCAACAGTCGTGTCCCGATCGGTGGGGTCACCGTTTAGCCACACCTGAGCCGTTTCGAGACCTGCAGCAAAGCGGTCGCCAAAGCGGCCTGACGCCTCGTCAAGCACTGCACCAACAGTGGTCGCGTCGATGTCTACTGAAGATGTGCCCGCCGCTTCGCGGAGGGATGCAAAGAGTCGTAGAGTCGCCACACGTGTCCTTAGAGTTCAGAGCACCAGGCTAGCGGCTGAAACGCAAGGCCTCGCGCCAGGAGAACGTGTCGGTAGGGCAGCTGCGCTCAGGCAGGTTTCCATGTGGGTGTGACGAAGCTCGGGGCGCTTGCGTTTAGTCTCGGAGACCGCATCGTACTTGACCGCGTCTCACCGGTGATGAAACGACGTTTGTTCAAACCGGCTTTGGTTCTGGCAGTGATATCGGTGTCCTGTGCAACGGCCGCGCAACTCACTCCCTTGTCAACGCCGGTGTCGACGCGGATCGCTCCGGCGTCTACTTCGACGACATCCCAGACCGCGCCGGTTGCCGCGCAAAGTCCGAAGTCTCCCGATCTGATGCTTGTGTCGAGCGACTTCCCAGTTCGCCTCGGAGGCTTCGACTATTGCTGGCAGGCGGCCGGGGGCGAGTCCGCGGTGTGCGCCGATAGCTTCGGGACGGAGGTGCCGCTCGCCGCGACGGCCAACGACGGCTCCGTGGACCTCGAGTGGATGGTCGGTGGCACGCTCACAGCATGGTTCCGTCGCGATTCCGCCCAGTGTTCTGAGAAGCTTGCGCTCGCCGCACTCGGGTCCGGAAAGTGGCGGCTGTCCTTGCCTGAGGAGCCGGGAACATATCGCATCGATTTCAGCGGAGAGGCCCCGGCTGGAAACACACGGTTCGCCGTGCTCATGACATCCACCGTTGGGGGGCCGGCCAGCAGCATCACTCCGTCGGTCGATTTATCCGTAAGCGTGGCGAAACAATTGCTCACGGTTGAAGCAGAGTTTTCAGATCTCCGTATGGGGCCAGAGGCTGCGGTTGAGTTCCGCTCCGCTGACGCTGTGGTCTCGACGTGGACAATGTCGCTCTCCGAAAGCGGTCCTGGATGTGGTCGCTTTTTCGGCATCGTCGAGATCGAAGATATCACGGTCGTCGGCAAGCTTCCTTTGGACGGACTGCTGGTTGTGGACGACGGACTCTCGCGATTCGAGTTGGCCTTCCGCTGGCCGGACGATTTTGTCGACAGCTACGTCACCGGTGCAATGCAGCGAAGGTCGAGTGAGTAGGAGACCAGTGACGGGGCCCATCGATTAGGTCGCAGCAGAGGACTCCATCGCCGACGATATCAAGCACGCCGTCGGTCCGATCGTCGAACCGGGCGATGGCATCGGGTTTTCGGGTAGATGCACAGGCCCTCGGCCGGATTTTTCTGCGAGTCGGTTGTGCTGCCGCACCCCGCGATCGCGACAGTAATCGGCACTGTTGTTTGGAAAGCTAGGGGCGGATGGTGGTCCGGATCTCTCCGAAACCTATACGGGGGGTGGTGGTGCCGCCAGCGTGGCCGCGGATTATCACCTCGTCACCGTCGAGGAGGAACGTGCGTTGCGTGCCGTCGTCGAGGGTGATCGGTTCAGCGCCGTTGCGGGTGATCTCGAGCAAACAACCAAGCGAATCGGGCGTGGGCCCCGAGATCGTGCCGGAGCCGTAGAGGTCGCCAGGGTTGATCAGTGTGCGATTTGAGGTGAGGTGCGCGAGCTGCTGCGACACGGTCCAATACATGTGACGAAAGTTCGAGTTCGAGACACGGTTCCCGTTCAGATCGACGCTCAGAGCAATGTCGAAACCAGCGCTTTTCGTGGCTGACAGATGAGGGAGCGGTTCGGGTTTTTGTTCGGATGGCGGCACGCGGGTATTGGCGAGTGCTTCGAGTTGCACGATCCAGGGGGCCGTCGTTGTGGCAAACGACTTCGCGTTGAACGGACCGAGCGGGCGGTACTCCCACGCTTGGATATCACGAGCGGACCAGTCGTTGAGAAGCATCAACCCAAAAATGTGGCTCTCAGCCTCGGCGACTTCGATCGGGTCGCCACCGGGATTGGACGGGCCGGTCACAAAGGCCATCTCGAGTTCAAAGTCGAGTTTTTCCGTTGGTCCGAACACCGGGCCCCCTGGCCGCGGGAGTTGGCCGGACGGTCTGCGAAGCGGTGTGCCCGACACGGAGACTGTCGAAGCTCGGCCGTGGTACGCAACGGGCAGATGGCGCCAGTTCGGCAGAAGTGCTTCGTCGTCTGGGCGAAAGAGCCTCCCGACGTTGGTCGCGTGATACGCCGACGAGTAGAAGTCAACAAAGTCGCCAATCCTCACAGGCAGGTGCATCGTTGCGTGGGATTGGGGGATAAGCGCGGATCCAGCGATGGCCGCAAGACCGGCGCCCTCTTCGGCCAGAAGTTGCGACAGACGCCTCCTTACGTTGATCCACGTGTCTTTCCCGAGCGACAGGTAGTCGTTCAACGTCCCGGTCGCGAACACGTCATCGGGTAGGCCGAGCTCGTCGAGAAGGCCGCTGGACTGGAGGACCACCAAGTCAATGACGTCTTGACCAATCGCGACCGCGCACCGACGGTCGCCTCCTGTGCTGAAGACTCCGAACGGAAGGTTCTGGATAGGAAAGTCGCTCTCTTGAGTGACCGGTACCCATGACGTCAACGCCGGGTCGAGTGTTGGGTCTGACGTCACGGCCGCTCCTTCGGGAGTAGGACCAGCGGCCTCGGCAGCAACTCAAGGGATCGGAGGTCTTCGGTCGGTTCCTCGAAGCTGCAGCTTCCGTAGGACGGGAACAGCGCGGTCCTGATCCGCTGTAGTGCTGGGATGTCGAAGGTTGTGTCACCGACCGTCATACCGGCGACACCAATGTGGAACTGGTGGTCCTGCGATCTCGAGAGGGCCGCAACGATGGTCTCCCGCGTCGCCCCGTGGTCCGCGAGCGCAGCGGCGGCGAGCAGGTTGATGAAACCGTGACGTTCCACGCCCAGATCCGCCCACTTGTGTCGATATGGGTGGTGCAGACCGGCAGTTGCCTTGAACGGAACTCCGTGTGTGGCGCATGCGATCACGAAGTCGGCGACCTCGCCGAGGCTTGGGAACGCCGCGGCGGTCGCCCCGCCGGTGCGCAGCTTGGCGCCGAGCGTGCGGTGTCGGTCGGTCGTTTCGTTGGCGATTGCCGGAACCACAATATCTAGGGTGGTCTGCCAGGACTCCGTCCGCGGTATTTCGAAGAAAGGCACAACGGTCGGGGAGATCGAGCACGCTGCGTCGATGTATGGCACGATGTCGGGGCGCCCGGATGTAAGTGCGAACTCAGACGGTAGCGGCACTTCGGTGAATACGATCTGTACCGCCGACCCCATCTCTGCGGCGAATACCTGCGTCGTCGCTGCCGCGCTCGCAACGTCGCCGTCGAGGATCACGGCGAGCGGCCATGGCGCCTCACCGTTCTCCATTGTTGGTATCAGCGAGGCGGCAAGTTCGGCAAGACGGCTTGCCGGGCAGATGAACCTGCCGGCAATCCATGCCTCAGGCGAGCTGCGTGCGTTGCGGTACCCGGCTATCGCGTCGTCCATCGCCAGCGATGCCGGTGGGAACAGTCCGGCGTAGTCGACGAGTCCTTCGAACAGGACGCGCCGTGCGTCTAGGAACATGGCGCTGGGATCCAGGTGTGCAATATCATGTCTGCCAGCTCGAAAGGTATGCGGGATCCTCGCAGTCGAAGCCCGAAGTTCCAATGTCGAGCGGTCGGAAGGTGTCAATCATGACAGCGATTTCCTCAGTTCCCGCCTTACCGATTCCGGCCTCGACAGACCCAGGCTGTGGGCCGTGTGTGTGGCCGGCCGGGTGCAGTGAGAGGGAGCCTTGCGCGATCCCGGACCCTTTTCTCGACATGAAGTCACCGTCCATGTAGAACAGAACCTCGTCCGAATCGACGTTGGCGTGGTGGTACGGGACCGCAATCGCGAGCGGGTGGTAGTCGAACAGCCGCGGCACGAACGAACACACCACCAGGTTCGGCGCCTCGAACGTTTGGTGCACCGTTGGTGGTTGGTGGATGCGGCCGGTGATTGGCTCGAAATCGAATATCGAGAATGTGTGCGGGTAGAGACATCCGTCCCATCCCACGACATCGAACGGGTGGTTCTCAAACACGAACCGTGACGTCCCGCCGCGGTGTTTGACCAGCACGGGCACGTCCGTGCCTTCTTCGAGGAGGGGTTCGGTGGGTCCGTGGAGGTCCCGCTCGCAGTACGGGGCGTGTTCGAGGAACTGACCATGGCGTGACAAGTACCGCTTCGGTGGGGTGATGTGGCCGGTCGTTTCGAGGATCAGCGCCCGCACTGTGTCTGACGTGATTACCCATCGGTGGATCGTTGATGCCGGGATGATGACGTAGTCGCCCCGCTTGAAGGGGAGCCTACCGAACGTCGAGTCGAGGAAACCCTCGCCGTGCTCGATGAAAACCATTTCGTCCCCAATGGCGTTCTTGTACAAACCCGATGTAGTGGACACATGGGCGTACGAGATCCGGCAGTCGTTGTTCCCCATCAGCAGGTTGCGACCCTCGACGAGGTCGTGCGTCACTCCCAACTTATGTGACCGCATGTGGCGCGGCATCAACGGGCGGTTCGGTTCGAGTGTCTCGTGGCTCAGCGATAGCGATTCAATGCTCTTCATCGCGGTTGGGCGGGTCTTGTGATAGAGCAGCGCCGAGTCGAAGGAGAAACCCTCTTCGCCCATGAGTTCTTCGGTGTACAGGGAGCCGTCTTCTTGTCTGAATTGAGTGTGACGTTTTGGTGGAATCTCGCCGACGCTGCGGTAATACGGCATGACTATCTCCTTACGAGTTTCTGTCGGGGTGGTGTTGCTGTTGCTGCGGATGCGACAAGTGCGATCGCGGGGCCAAGTTCTGCAATGGGTGGTAGCCGGTTTGTCGGTGCGACGATGCCGATCGACGCGACGGCCGTTCCCGTGTGATCGAGGACCGGTGCCGCTATACCCGTGACGCCAGGCTCGATTTCGTCGTGGGAGACCGCAAAACCTGCAATGCGGACTTGTTCGACTTGTGCTTCGGTCTCGCTGTTGAGTCGTAGTGTGAGACGATTCGGATGAAACGCGAGAATTGCGCGCCCGTGCGCCCCAACTGTCATGTGGTGAGAGGACCCGACGCGGTAGTCGACCCTAACCATGCGACCAGACGCCACCACTTGGTCGGTGGCGATGGCGAAAGCGCCGTCGGGTATTGCAACGAGCGCGGTCTCGTTCCATATATCCGCCAACCTAACGATGGCAGGTCGGAGGGCGTCGGTTACGTTGCTCGTAGCCCTGCGAGCCAGGTCGAGGATCCCACTGCCGAGGACCCACCCGGTCTCGCTCTGGCGAACCAAGTCTCCGTATTCGAGCGACCGTAGACATCTGAGCACGGCCTGTCGGCTCGCACCGAGATCCTGCGAGATGCCGGTCGCCGTTGCAAGCGCGGCGTCGGGGATGTGGTGGAGCACACGCAACGCAAGATCCACGGTCTTGGATGTCTCTGCCATGTCATCACTCTAGAGACCGCGTCCGTATTATTCAATCGGGCGTCCGTATAACGGACGAATCTCCTCAGTTGGCGCACTAGCCACTTTGACCAACCAAAAACGGGTCTACCGCGGTAGCCCGTGGTGGCCTACGGTGCTAGTGGTGCGGTGAGGAAAAGGGAGTGCTGGTGTGGCAGCGCAAGTGAAGGCCCCGAACGTGGTGATCCCACTGCAGGCCTTGTTTGAGGTGATGAGCGACGGCGTGCTCATTACCGACGTTCATGGGCAGCGGTCGTACTCGAACCGTGCTCTCAACAATCTCGTTGGCGGGGACGCCCGTGACCCGATCGGCTCTAACGAACCACCCAGTTGGCTGCCAACCGACCAGCACGACCGCTACCGGTCCCTGGTCTCCTCGATCCGCAAGGGCGGCCTGTACGATGCGACCTTGTCGCTCGAGTGGACAGTGTTGTCCAAGAGCGGCCCGTCGCGTTCGGTCGCCATCCAGATCATCCCGATGAACGGGTCTGGCAGCGCAGTGAGTGCGTTGCTCTGGCTGATCATTGCGTCCGAGCCGGTACCTGTGGCAACGGGTCCGGCGCGGCTTGCCCAGTTGGAGGAGTCGCTGCGGCGTATCGCCGGGGAGGTAACGCGTGCCGGGCTTGATGTTGCGCGAGTCGTTAACACCCGGTCGCTAGATCACGACGAGCTTGCATCCCTTTCCCGACGCGAGCGCGAGGTGCTTGGGCAACTTCTCGAAGGCCACAGGGTTATCTCGATTGCGCGAGAACTCGGTGTATCGGAGCACACGGTTCGTAACCACATTAAGTCGATGTTCCGCAAGGTGGATGTGCACTCGCAGGCGGAATTGGTGTCCCTCGTCCGTAGGATTCAGAACGCCGGCTGAGGAGCGACCGTTCGGGTCTGGCATACTTGAACCATGGATGTGCAGCTTGTCGAGGTCGGACCGCGAGATGGTCTGCAAAACGAATCCGCGATTCTTGACACCAAAACGAAGGTGGCATTGGTCCGTCGGTTGATGGACGCTGGAGCGACGCGGATCGAGGTTGCATCGTTCGTGCACCCTCGGCTGGTACCGCAAATGGCCGACGCCGAGAATGTGTGTGCCGCTCTCCCTGAGAGCCAATACGTCTCCTACATCGGGGTTGTCCTCAACGGTCGCGGTTTGGACCGAGCGCTGTCCACCAACGTCAACGAAGTCAACTTTGTCGTCGCTGCAAGCGAGGAGTTCTCTGAGCGAAACCAGGGTGCAGCGTTAGAGGAAGCCGTTTCGGAAGTCGAGCGGATGATACCCGTTGCCCGAGGAGCCGACAGGTTTGTGACTGTCACGATAAGCGTTGCTTTCGGGTGCCCGTTCGAAGGCGAGGTCGACCCCGCAACGGTGATCCGCCTTGCTGAGCGGGCGGTGGCTGCCGGTGCACAAGAAGTCGCGCTTGGCGACACCATCGGGGTTGCGGTGCCAAGCGACGTGTCGAGAATCGTGCCGCAGCTCCAGGACGCCATTGGGGACTCGGTGTTGCGTGTGCATTTTCACGACACCCGCCGGACGGGTCTCGGCAACGTAGCGGAAGCGTTGCGTCTGGGTGTCCGCGTCGTCGATGCCTCTGTTGGTGGCGCTGGCGGTTGCCCGTTTGCGCCACAGGCGACAGGGAATGTTGCGACCGAGGACGTGCTCTATTTGTTTGAGCGGGCCGGCTACGAACATGGCATCGACGGAGGTGCCATTGTCGAAACTGGCCGTTGGCTCGGCGATCAACTCGGCGTCAAGCTGCCCGCAGCGATCGCTCGTTCTGGCGGGTTCCCCACTGGGCGTGCGTCGGATGAACAGGAGTAACGTTCACTCATGCCCATGCCCATTTGTTTTCTCTCCGATCTGGGTCACACGCCCGAGCACGTTGGTGTTGCGCACGGCGTCATCGGCCGCATAGATCCATCGCTCACGGTCATAGACATAACGCACGAGATCCCCTCCGGGAACGTGCGAGCAGGAGCGCTCGCCCTGCTGCGCACCGTCCAGTACTTGCCGGAGGGTGTGATTCTCGGTTGTGTGAATCCGCTGGGTTCCCGCCTCATTGCGGCGCGGACTCCCGCTGGCATCTTTGTCGGACCCGATAACGGCCTGCTGGCTCCAGCGGTCGCGATGGTCGGTGGGGCAGACAAAATCGTTTCGATCGAGTCTGACGAGTTTCGAATCCCCTCGTCGGGTGAGACCTTGGTCCTTCGCGACGTTCTTGCTCCGGCCGCTGCAGCGCTGGCATCCGGCCAAGCGGTCATCGATGATCTCGGACCGGTTCGTACACCCGAGTCGGTGACACCGCTCATCCTTCCTCTTGTTGACCACACCGAATCCGGCGTCGTTGGGGAAATACTCTGGGTAGATGGCGATGGCACGGCCCAATCCAACGTGTCACCTGCCGATCTCAACATGATCGACGTTGCTGAGGGTGACGAGGTGGTGGTGCGTGTCGGGGCAATCGAGCATCGGATCACGTGGGTCGACGATCGGCGTTCCGTTGGCGGCGGCGACGGGTATTTGTTTACGGACTCCTTCGGGCAGATCGCCATCGGCGTGACCGGCGGATCAGCGGCTGAGTACTACGCCCTTGAAGAGCGGATTGCAGTGACGTTTCGACGAGCCGAGCGAGGCATTCCGATCTCTGTTGCTCCGAGAAGGGCAGACGGATGAATCGAAGGTTGGCATGCGCTGCCTCCTGATCCCACGCCGTCGGGTTCTCAGACGATCCCGCGTAGGTAGATGTTGATCACGAATGCACCCATAATCAGAGCGAGTAGGACCATGAGGACGAGAGACGTTGCTGGACGCATAGTTGCAAGGTTAGTGGTGCGCTAGTGAACAGATCCGTCGTTATCTTCGTAACCAGAGATGGCTGCGCGTTGTGCGATGAGTTGTTCGAGCGAGTTGTCAACCAGGCCAAACATCTCGGTGTCGAGGTGACTACCGTTGATGTCGACGCCGACCCGGACCTTCTCGCCCGTTTCGGGCACGCGGTGCCTGTGTTGATGCGTGCCGGCGGAAAGGTGCTCGCCTCCGGCCGTGTATCTTCGGTGGATGTGTGGGTTGCACTCATAAGGGCGAAGTTCTCGCCAAAGTAGGCGCTTAGGATTTCAGTGGCGAGGACCAGGGCTATCCTCCGCTTGTGAAAAATATCACAATCCCGTCCGCAACGATTTCACGTCTCCCGGTGTACCTGAGGTCGTTGGGTGACATCGCAACCGCGCAGACCACGATCAGCTCGATCCAGCTTGCGGAGATAGCGGGTGTTAACGCGGCTCAGGTGCGCAAAGACCTCTCGAATCTAGGAGCTACTGGTGTTCGAGGCGTCGGGTACAGCGTCGCGGATCTACGCCTGGACCTTCGCGAGGCTCTCGGCCTCACCCACGGCTACCACGTGGCGATCGTCGGCGCAGGCAACCTTGGAGCTGCCCTTGCCAACTACGGCGGTTTCGCCTCCTGGGGATTCGAGGTCGGCGCGGTATTCGACACCGACCCGCACAAAATCGGCGAGACCATCGGCGACCTCACAATCGACGACCTTGTCCATCTGGGAACCATTGTGAAGCAGCGTGGCATTGAGATTGGCATCGTCGCGACACCCGCTAGTGGAGCGCAAGATGTTGTGAATCGTTTCGTGGACGCGGGTATCCGCTCCATACTCAACTTCGCGCCCGCGGTAGTGCACGTCCCCGCCGACGTCGCGTTGCGCAGAGTCGATCTCTCAACCGAGCTCCAGATCCTCACCTACCACCTACATCATCGCAAGGCCGCCGGGTAGACGCCGCGCAGGCGAACACATCTTCTGAGATCTACCAAAGTCAGAATCCCGGATCGATTTGGCGGCCTGCTGAGTTGCGCCGGACAGCCGCTCAGACCTCCGCTACTCGGGGACCCGACTACAGGTCGGACTCTTTTTCGTACTTGTCTAGTGCAACGATGAACATGACGAACAGGATCAGCGATGCAACGGTGAGTCCGATGGCGGGGATACGAACCTCAATGGCGTTGAGACCCTGGACGCTTGAGGGTCGAATGCCTCGCGGTGCGTAAACGACGAAAAGCGTAGACCCGATGGTCAACCAGCCAAACAATGCTGCGCCAGACACGAGAAGGGCCAGGCGTTTCCCAAGATTGGTGTAGATCAGCGCAACGCCGCTGCCGATGAAGGCGAGCAGTGCCGATCCGGCGATCAACAATCCGCGGGCGGCGACAGAGAATCTGGTGAGCTCCCCGGTTTCGTCGATCTGTTTGAAAATGTTGGTGTATGCGTCTCCGAGAACGCCCCGTGCCGCCGGGATGAAGGCAGTGAACGCGACGACAATCGCAAAGACTCCGAGTTTTTCCAGACCTGATAGTCCGGACTCGTCACGATGGATGCGATGGAGTAGCGTTTTCACATCGAGTCCTCGTAGATGGCGATGAGTTCGATGTCTCGTTGGCTGAGCATCTTTCCGAAGGCTGGCATACGCCCGGTGCCAATTCCGTTGATCCCGTAGGACTGGCCGAATGTGGTGCCTTTGATGATGAGTTTCAGATGATCTTCGAACCGAACAAACTGCGAATCGGCTCTGCCATCGAGCAACGACGGACCCCACGCTCCCGACCCCGCGGGTTGTTCGTATGCAACACCTGCGGAGTATCCACCGGTGTGGCAACGGGCGCAGTATGCGTTGTACAGGCCGACAGCCCGGGTTGCCTCGTCCAATGAAAGCCCGGTGTTCGCGCTGACCTCGCTGAAGTCCGTGAACCACTTTCGATCCTTGGCAGACTGGACGAGGAAGCCCATGGACGTGTTGGCAGTCAGCAGGAACGCTTCATTGCGTTCGGTCATGACCTGAAGGTTGAGGTGGCGTGCGCCGACCAAGGTGAGAAACTCGTCTACCTCGTCAAGGTCGCTCTCGAGCATCCCCGAGGCGTCAGCCATCGAGAATGGGTTGTCGGTTTCGAGGGCGAGCAAGAGGGCTTCGGTCTCGACAAACGAGACGACAAACTCTCCATCGACCTTCTTGACGAGTCGTGTTTGCATCTGCTCGAACGCCAATTCGGACATGTCGTTCAGCGTGGTCTCGGCTGCATCGGTAATGCCGTCGCGATCCGTGTCGACTCCAGACGTCCCACATACTCGGTCGACGAGAGCTGCGGATTTACTCGTGCACGTTCCGTCACCACCGAGCAGGGCGCTGAGCTGCTCCGGGAAGGTTTCGATCGGCTTAAACCGCGACGGAGCGTCGGCGATGTCGTCGATAACCGCTTGCTGGATGAGGATCAATTCGGCGACCTTTTCGTCACCCGTCTCGAGGCGCTTGATAGCGGAGTCAACTGCAGGCTCGATCTTGCGCAACACGTCGCCCTGGGTAACACCAAAGTCCTCAATGTAGGCCATGACTTGAAGAACCTCTTGAAACGTCATGGCGCCACCGCCGGGTATGCCGTTCGCAGGCATCGGTGTTCCCTGGCGCCCGTGGTTGATGATCCCCGAGATTTCTTCCTCGTCGAAAAGGAAAAAGAGGTCGTTTAGCGAGGGGGCGCTCCACGAGGTGCTGAGTCCCGATCGGACCTCGACGAAGCTTGCCCCGCCGCCGACACCATCCGCTCCGTGACAATCGATGCAGGAGAACTGGTTGAACCATCTCTCTCCCTCATCGATGTCTTTTTCGTGGATTGCTTCCGCAGCGCCGATCTGGCGGTCGGCTTCGTTGAGGTAGTAGATGGGTACGACCAGAGCTAACACGGCCGCGGCGACCATTGCCGAGCGCAACACAGTGTTGAGCTGGACGTTCTCGAGATCGCCGTCAGACAGATATGGCTGGAGGTTCTTTGCGGGCTCTTCGCCGCCTGACTGGGGCCGGGCGGCAATCCACAGCCACGCAATCCACATCACGAACACCGCGGTGGCGACGATCAGAACTATCGAACCAATGCCGACGTTTGGTGGTCCCGTGCCGGTTGGACGCGCTTCGACGAAGAAATACAACGTTTGTAAGTCAATCAATTGCAGGCCGGTCCTTGCGGGTAGGCGACGCTCTTGACTTTGGCACGCGAAGTCTCGAACACTGTGCCAGTATGGATGATGAGGTTGTTTTCCTCGTCGACCGTGACCATGAACCGGTCCATGTTGCGAGGCGCCGGACCTTCAATGTATTCGCCGTGCAAGTTGTACTTCGACCCGTGACATGGGCACTCGAATCCCTGCGACGGCAGACACTCAGGTACTCGGCACCCTAGGTGAGGACACCGGTGCCAGATCGCCATGATGCCCGGTTCGGCACCGGCACCAACGATCACGCTGTCCGCGATGTCGGCGAGAATCGACGCGGATACATCTCCACGGAATGGCACAATCCACGCTTGCGCGGCAGGGATAGGCTTCGGCTTGATCGTGCCATCGGCCTGAATGACCTCCGTCCGGAGATCGTCGATGTTGCCGGCTGAGATCGGTGAGCCAAATCCGCCTTTGACTTTTGGCCAAAGAAACGCAAGGTACGCAAGGCCCTGTGTAGCGAGAAATGTGCCGAAGAAACCGAGGATGGCGCGGTTGAAAAACATCCGCCGGGTCGCACCGTAGTCCTCTTCGGATACCACCTCGCGCTCCGTAAGCGGATCGGCGATCGGCCCTGCATCCTCAACAGCTTCGGGGACGAGGACCTCGATCGAATCAGACTCAGCGCTAGGCGCGGAGAGCTTTCGCGCCTCGGCCTTACGAGCCCTGCGGTCCGCTTTTGCAGCGCGCCTGTCGAACGATCCTGTTATCGGTCCTGCGTCGGGGCCGCGTCCGACAGCGATGCTCGCAACAGCAGCGACAACGAGGACAGTTACGAGTCCAATACCGATAATGAAGGCGGTTTGAGCGTCCATCAGAAATCGAAGAATATCCCGTCTACCCAGGGGAATGTGAAGTTAAACCCTGGGCCTCGGAAAAACGAGCCGTACGTCGTGAGCACCGCGGCTCCCATGAAGAAGAATGAAAAGATCATGATTGCTAGCTTGCGGTCAGACGGCCGAACTGATGGATTGCGGTCAATGTAGGGAATGAATGCCAGCGCGGCCAAACCGTATCCAGGCAGGATAATGCCGGCAACCATTGGATCGAAGTAAGACAGCAATTCCTGCAAGCCGAGGAAGTACCACGGCGCCTTGGACGGGTTCGGTTGCTGGTTGAAGTTCGCAAACTCGAGCAGCGGCGCATCGACGTAGATCGAGAAAACGAACAGTCCTGCGGTGACGACCAGCAGTGCTACAAACTCGATGGCGACCAGGTGCGGCCAAGTGTTCACTTTGTCCGTTGGCTCCCGCTTTGTCTGCTGGATTGCGCCAGCCCGGACGACTGTCAGAAGCCGTTGTGTGCGGACACCTTCTGGAATGGTCGGCATGGGTGCAGGAGTGCCGGCAGCGACCGGCGCCGACGCGGTCTGCGCTGCTTGGGGGGCGCCGCTCGTCGTTGCCGCCACTGGGACGCCGGAGATTTTCGCTCTTGCCGTCATTGAGCGTTGGAGGAGATCCTCAGGGACACCGAGTTCCGCTGATTCTGTGGAGATATCGCGTGCCGCGCCCACGGCTTCCGCCGTACTAGCGGAGGACGATGGGGGCGCCTCGCCTTTCATTTCAGCGAGAATCTCATCGACCGGACGGCCTGTTGCTTTGGCTTTTGCCTCGGCCGAGCGACGAAGAAGGTGTTCTGGAAGTCCTGCCATCGTATTCCCTAGAGCGGCCCTGAGATGCCGCCGTCCTTGCGGACTCGCCAGAAGTGCACGGACATGAAGATGACGATGATAAATGGTAAGAACAGGACATGCAGTACATACCACCGCAGCAGTGTGTCTGGTGTGATTTGTGTGCCACCGATCAGCGCAAAGCTCACTTGCTCGCCGATGACGGGAGCATAGCTGCCCATGTTTGAACCGACGGTCACCGCCCACACTGCAAGCTGATCCCACGGCAGCAAGTAGCCCGTGAAGGAGAGCAGCAGTGTAAGAAGCAACAGCACGATACCGACAACCCAGTTGAACTCGCGTGGTGGTTTGTAGGCGCCGTGATAAAACACACGGGCCATGTGGAGGAACACGGTCAGCACCATTGCATGCGCGCCCCACCGGTGCATATTCCTCACAACCTGACCAAACGTAACGTCGGTCGCCAACGCCTGGATGTCGAGATACGCCTGCGGCGACGTTGGTCGGTAATAGAACATCAAGAAGATGCCCGTAATGGTGAGCAGGATAAAGAGGAAGAAACTCAGCCCGCCAAGACACAACGTATACGACAATCGGACGCCGTGGCGCTTCACCTTCACCGGATGCAGGTGATACAAAACGTTGTTCATGATCACGTATGACCGGTTGCGAGGGGTGTCGGCGTAACCATCGCGGAACGGCGAGCCGGGACGAAAAATACTCGACCACGCTGCAGAAGACCTGACGTGTTGTCCGGTCTCGGCAAGTTTCGACATCAACCCGTTTTTGCTTTTGTCGCTCACCTACGCTCCTCGTCTACATTCTTGGTGCGGTGCCGTGGGCTGCCGCCGAGTGCCTTGCGCACTCGCGCACTCGCGTACTTACCAACGGATGCCATACATGTACCCGTTCTTGAAATCGCGCTGCCCAGTGTCGTGCTCCCACGGCGTTGCTTCAAATCCGTCGGTTTTGTCGGCTACGGAACCGCTGAATTTTCCGAGGCTGATAACCCCCGTGGGGCAGCGATCGATGCACAGAGCGCACCGTGTGCAGACATCTTCGTCGACGATAAAGAATCCGCCGTTTTCCTTGTTCTCGTCCGGATGATCCACGTTGACACCTTCTGAAATGGCGTCAAGCGAAAGGAAGTGGATGCACTTCCACGGGCAAATGTCAACGCATCCCTCGCAGATAATGCATTCCGACTCGTCGATGTGGAGAAACGTTTTCGGTTTGACGGCCGCCACCAGGTATGCGCCGTCGACCAACGCGAGCTGGTAGTCGTCTCGGATCGGTGGGAGGTCTTGCCACACGTCATTCGCCACGGGCTACCGCTCCTGCTTGACAGTTGGCCTGCCGAACGCCGAAATCGGCGTTACGGGGTCTGATTCGATGCGGTTCTTTTCGTAGGTTTGCCACTTCACCATGGCGACTGGGATGCCGATCAGAAGGTTTCCCGTCATGCCGGCTACGAGGATCTCTTTGAGGACCTCGTACGAGATCGAAATATCGTTGTTGAGTGCCAGCACGCGTGGAATCGTGAACAAGGTTCTTTGCGATGACCAATCGAGATCGGTTTGGGCAATGGTCAATAGTTGGTTCGGGATTACGCCAAAGAGCAGCATCACCATGGATGTGAATACGAATGCCCCGATGGCTGCTCGCGCCCAAGTCAACTGTCGGCGGTACAAGAATGCCAGTGTTATTCCCCCAAGCAGCATGAATATCCCGGTTAGGGAGATGGTTTGTGCCAGTGTGCGAATGGGCAAACCGCGCGGGATCGAGGGGTACAGCTCGCGACCGACGGAGTCCGTTGCAGGGAGGCCTACGAAATGCGCAAGCACCGCACCGCCGATAGCAGTGAAAACCCCAAGGACCGCGACAGCGATACCGATTCGGTAGAACGTGCGCAGTTGCTTTTCGTCCAGGGCCTTCACCTCGTTGTCCGTCTCGTGCGAGACGCCTCATCCTGTCAGTACCGTCTAGGTCGGTACGCGCATTCTACGCATGTGAAGTCGTCTGTGAAATCCATGCCCTTTTGACCATCGTCTCGAAGGATATGACAATGCACTGGGTGCGAGGTCTACTCAGAGGTCACGCGACTCAGATGCCGCACTCGCAAAGACTAGGCTGGCGTGGCGAAGACCTACCCAGGTTGAGTATGTGCTTTGGCCGAGCATTGAAAGCGATACGAGGCTTTGGCCGAGCATTGAAAGCGATACGAGGAAACGAAAACGGTGACCGCCGATACCAGTCTTACCGATGACGCTTCTGCGTCCTCATCAGACGTACCCGACGCTTTCATAGATCACGCCAACGTGCGCGTGTTTGCAAAGCTTGCGGTGCTGTTTCTCGTCGTCTCCACAGTTCTCGGTTCCATCGCGGCTGTTTCTCTCGTGAATCCCACCGTTGCCGATATCTCTAGGTTTCTCTCGTATGGCCGGTTGTACCCGGTGGCGACAAACTTGTTCATTAACGGTTGGTTGACTCTCGGGTTCCTCGCGGTCGTTATGTATCTCGTGCCCAGACTGCTCAACAGATCTCTTGCAGCCGCTGGTTCCGCGGTAGTCGGCGCCGGACTGTATGCCGCTGGTGTCATCGCTGCGGCTGGGTTCGTCACGGTGCAAGGCGTTGACGGGAACGTCGGTTTTGAGGCGCCCTGGTATATCGACTTTGTCACCTTGATCGGCGTAATCCTGATTTCACGAGCCGTCGCGTTAACCGTCCGCAAGCGTCCGAAATCGGGCGACGGTGGCGCTGCACCTATTCCGCCGGTGGTGCTGTTTCTTACGGCAGGGGTCATTTGGTTGACCCTTGCGTTGGCAGTCGCACTGCCGTTTGGTGGTGGTCCGACGACTGGTCTTGGTGGGGTTCTCCAGAACATATTTGCCCGGGGCGCCATCGTGGGCCTGTGGTTAACGTCGGCGGGTTTTGGTGCCGTCTACTACATATCTCACCGCATCACCGGCGCCCCGAGCCGTGCCACTGACCGAAGCGTCTTGGCTGCCTTCTGGTCTGTCGCTGTCGTCATGCCGTTTTACGGGGCGACGCAATTGGCACACTCGGTCATGCCTGACTGGTTGGAGACGGTGGGGGCCATGTTTGCAATTGGTGCGCTATTGCCCGCGCTCATTCTAGCGAACGACCTCGCCAGGACAGTGCGATCGCGCATCGACAACGTGACCGATGCTGTCACGCTGAAGTGGCTTTCTTTCGGCACCGCTAGCTTCGTTGCTTTCATTGCACTCACGGTTCTCGGAACAATTCGTTCGGTTGCGGCAGTCGCGCAGTTGACGACGTGGACGTCGGGTATCGAGTTCCTCGCACTCGGCGGTGCCTTCACCGCTTGGTTGGTCGCCTTTTACCGGCACGCCGGTGTTGAGTTTTCGGGTAGACATGTCGACCGTGCAACTTCTGAGTGGCATCTCCGCCTTACCGTGCTCGGCGTGGTTGGTTTCGTTCTGGCTTCCATGTCCGCCGGCGTCGTTTCGGGATATGCCTGGATCGGCGCAGCGAATTCGCCCAACGTCGGAGTGACCGGCGTTGACTTTGCGCTGGCTTCGCAGCCGACGTTATTTGCGCTGGCCACCCGTGGCGCCTCCCTGGGCGTTTTCGCGTTAGGCGCTATCGTGTTCGCAGCGTCGCTGCTGGGTTCTGCGTCGCCGACCACTGACACGCCCGAGGTCGACTCCCTCGATGACGGTCGCTCCGTGCTCTCCGGCTCTCCGGTGGGATTCCCCAAGCTTGTCGGCGCCAGTGTCGGTCTGTTCATCGTGGCGATGTCGGTGGTGTGGCTCATTCCGTCGACCGAAGTGAACCCGACCGAAGGGACCATCCTTGGCGACACCACCAGAATGGAATCAGACGATGTGTTTGCGGCGGGTAAGGCCATCTATCTGCAAGAAGGATGTGTCTACTGTCACACGCAGCAGGTCCGTCCAATTGTTACCGACGTCGATCTTGGCGCGGTGAGCGCGTACGGCGATTACGTGAACGAAGATGTTGTGCCCCTCGGTGTCGCCCGCCTCGGTCCCGATTTGATGCACGCCGGCACTGGCGAGGACACCGGGTCCGTTGTTTTCCTGCGTAGTTTTCTTGAAGATCCTCGGGCGGAGCGTTCTTGGTCCACAATGCCGAGCTATGCGCACCTCTCAGACGCTGAGATCGAAGCGCTTGCGATTTATCTGACCGGGCTTAAGTGAGTTAAGAATGGACCAATCGCTCAACAAGATTTCGGACGAGTACGGCTACCCCGCTGACCTGGTTTCAAGAGCCGCCGCCGCGCGAGCCCAGGTGGAGGGAATCAGCCGCGAAGCCGTCGCCGCCCGCTGGGCGGGGGAAGAAGTGCCCGAAGGGGGAGCGGCACCTGCGGCCGCACCCGCAGCCGTCGCAACCACACAGGACGATGCCGCAACTCCGGCCGGTCTTGATGTCGAAGTGCTCGAAGCCGTTGGGCACGATGAACCTGACCTGCCCGACTCGCCGTCTGTAGTAGATGAGCCAAGTCCGGTAGGCGGGTTCGTGAGATGGCTCGCCATTGTTGCGTTCATCATTCCTGTCATTGCTCTCACGTACGCCTTTGTCGCGCCCGATGGTCCGGCCTGCGGAGCAGCCGGTCAACTCGACGTCGATCCTGCGACTGGGAACGCGGTCGGGTGCGACGGCAAGGCCTACGGTGCCGGTGCCGTCAATTTCTTTGCGCTCGGCCAGGACGTGTACACCGCACAGTGCGTTGCGTGTCACGCTGCCGACGGCAGCGGCGGGGTTGGACCTGCATTCTTCGGTGGGTCAATCGTCGAGACGTTCCCGGCGAATATTTGTGCGGACCATCTTGAGTGGATCACGCTCGGGTCCTCTGGGTGGCAGAACGAGCGTGGTAATACGTACGGTGCCTCCGCCAAACCAGTGCTCGGATTTTCCGGTGTGCCGATGCCAGGCTTTAGTAAGCTGACAGCCGACGAGCTTTCCGCGGTAGCTATATATCAACGTGTCGCATTTGGTGGCGAGGAAATCGCTATCGCAGAAGCTTCCTGCCTCGTCTCCGCAGCCAGTTAGCGATCCCAATTCGTACCGAGGTAAGTTCCGGCGTCCGTAACCCGTAGGATCATCGTCATGCCTTCTCTAGATGTTCTCGTAGTCGGTGGTGGACCCGGTGGCTGTGCGGCCGGATACTGGTTAGCCCGCCAGGGTGTTTCCGTAAGCGTCATCGAGAAGAAGACGTATCCGCGAGCAAAGACGTGCGGGGACGGTCTCACCCCGCGGGCGATCAAGCAGCTTATCGACATGGGGTTCGACTTCGACATCCCTGAGATTCATAAGATCAAAGGACTCCGTGCATACGCCGGCGACCTGGTTCTTGAGATGCCGTGGCCTGAACGAACGACGTACCCGAACTGGGGTGCGTCGATACGCCGAGCCGACTTGGACGGTGCGGTTGCCGAGCTTGCTCGTAGTCAGGGCGCCGAGGTCCGAGAAGGCACGGAGGCAGTTGCAGTTATCGAGGACTGGAGACTGATCGCCGTCGACCTCAAAACAGCCGACGGTTCTGTCGAACGAGTTTTTCCCAAGATTGTCATCATTGCTGATGGATCGTTGAGTCGTTTCGGCCGGGCGCTTGCGGTCCAGCGTCGCCGAGACTACCCGTACGCCCTCGCGGTCCGCACGTATTACCGATCGCCGTATTCGACGAATGAGTTCATCGAAAGCCAACTCGATATCCGCGACAAGGATGGTCGCTCTCTGCCCGGTTACGGGTGGGTGTTCCCGCTCGGTGACGGCACGATCAACGTCGGTGTCGGTGTGCTCTCGACGTTCAAGGGATGGAAAGAGGTCAACACTTCGCACATGCTCGAGTCGTATGTTGCTCGCCTGCCCGAGCATTGGCAGGTTTCGGAGAATGATGTCCTCCAGCCGCCGACTGGCGGCAAGCTGCCGATGGCGATGTCGGTCGGTCCGAAGGTTGGTGCCAACTGGCTCGTCATTGGCGATGCTGCCGGCGCGGTCAATCCGTTCAACGGCGAAGGCATCGACTACGCATACGAGACAGGTCGCATGGCTGCTGATGTGATTGTCGAGGCGCTAGCTGCGAACGATCTTGCGTTGTTGCACCGATACTCGCAAGTACTCGACGACGAGTACGCCGCCTACTACAAGGTCGCGCGGATATTTGTCAACGTCATCGGTAATCCATCGGTGATGAAGGCGCTGACCCAGGTCGGGTTGCGGTCGCGCCCGCTCATGGAGTGGACGTTGAAGGTCATGGCGAACCTGCTCGAGCCCGAGGAGTACGGCATGTCAGAGCGCGTGTACAAAGCGATCGAAAAGGTCGTCCGTTTCGTCCCCAAGTAGCCGCCGTTTTCGGATTCTGGCGCTCTTTACGCCCGTATACGGGCGTGGTTAGCGCCAGAATCCATTTGTCGCGCTGGGGCGCCGATAAGCGCTCGGATACCCGGGCCGAGGCCGTCGAACACGGTGATGTCGTTGCGAATCTCAGCGACGAGAAGCATGCCTTCGGTCAGGGCGAGCACGGCGTCTGCTGCTGCTGCTGACGAGTCTTGCTCGGGGATTTCGCCGGCCGCAATAGCGTCGTCGATTGCTCCCTTGAACAGCTCGCTCATGCGAGCGAGCATTTCCGCAGCAGCGTCCTGAAGACCTGGGTGGAGGCCGGTGGCCTCGCTCCCCACGCTGCCGAATGGGCATCCGTACGCCCGGTCCCATCCCTCTTGCATCGTCTTTACCGACTCGGCATATCGGTCGAATCGTTCGAGCGGCGGGAGATCGCTAGAGAAAGCCGACCCATAGATCCGTTTTGAAGACTCTTCCCAGTCATGGTCCAGAACTGCAAGTCCGAGCTCTTCCTTCGTCTTGAACCAGTAGTAGAAGCTGCCCTTGGGTATCCCGACTGCCTCACAAATGTCGCGGATGCTCACGGCCTCGTACGAACGGGCGCGGATTAGACGTGCGGCCGCTGAAACGATCTCTGGTTTTGTGGTCATACCCAGATACTAGTCGGTCGGTCGACTTGCGTCATAGCAAAGTTCCCTGTATTGTCGTCGACCGGTCGACTACCAGGAGATACCGCGTGCAGATTAAGTATGAGACAACGATTGAGGCTCCCCGGGACCACGTGTGGAAGATCCTCAACGACTTTGGAAATATTGAGAATTTCCACCCCTTCGTGCTCGAGTCGCATTCGCTCTCAGACGCCGCCGGTGGGCTCGGCGCGACGAGGAGGTGCGACTTCGGCAAAGGTGTCGCGGTGAGCGAGCGAATCGTTGGTTGGTCGGATGGAGAGTCGATGGACATCGACATTTACAAACGCGAAGGGATGCCGTCCGTCGTAAAGTCGATGACGGCCCGGTTTGAGTTGTCCGACGCTGGCGACGCAACCCGCGTCGTCGGCTCGCTCTCGATCGAAATCGCGCCAAAGGTCGTTGCGGTGCTCATGGGTCCCATCATGAACCGACAAATGACTAAAGCGTTGCGAGGGCTTTTGGCAGGTATGAAACGGCACGCTGAGACGCAAGACCTCGTCAATGTGGAGTCCGACGTTGACATTGATGCTGTTGTCGCCGTCGCTTAGCGCTAGTCCGGTATGCCGTTAGTCACCCAAGTTCGCGATCGGTCGGTCCGTTAAGATTTATGGTCGCGGAGTTGTGAGCGCCGCCAGCGCCGCCCTGCTGCATGTCGGAACGCAACTCTGGAGCAACGAACCATGATCTCTGGTGAATTTCCAGACGAGTCCAAGTACGTCGATGCACTCGGATCGTCGATGCACTACGTCGAAGAGGGCGAAGGGACCCCGATTCTCTTTCTGCACGGCAACCCGACGTCGAGTTATCTGTGGCGCAATGTCATCCCGTATGCGGCACCGCACGGGCGGGCGATCGCTGTTGATCTGATCGGCATGGGAAAGTCCGCAAAACCTGATGTCGCATATCGGTTTGCAGACCACATCCGATACATAGATGGGTTCATCGAAGCGCTCGGACTCACCAACATCACCTTCGTCATTCACGACTGGGGCGCAGCGATCGGCTTCCACTAAGCAGCCCGCCACCCCGACAACGTGCGCGGCATCGCCTTTATGGAGGCGATCATCCGCCCGGCAAAATGGGCCAACGCCACTTTCGCTCAGCGTCTGCTGTTTAAGCGCATGCGCCACCCGGTCAAAGGGGAGCGGATGATTATCAAGAAGAATTTTTTCATCAAGAGGCTTCTCCCGATGATGGTCGTGCGCAAGCTGACTGCTCAAGAGAAAGCAGCCTACAACGCACCGTTTCTGGACCCTGCGACGCGGGCTCCCATCGCTCAGTGGTCACGAGAGATTCCGTTTGACGGCGATCCTGCGGATAACCATGAGATGATCAACGCGTACTGGGCGTGGCTGCAAAGGACTGAGATCCCAAAGCTGCTGCTGTGGGCAAAACCCGGCGCTCTCATGCCGCCTTCGGCCGCAGCCGGGTTAGGCGAGGCGCTGCCAAATCTCGAGAGTGTGTTTATCGGAAGGGCGAGGCACTATGTGCAGGAGGACCAGCCCGATGCGATCGGTGAGGCCCTTTCGAACTGGCTTGCGCGGTTGCCAACTCTCCGTTGACCGTCGCTTCGCTGAGACGCAGCTCGTCATAGTTTTGGTGGAATGCGATCTCGTTTCTAGGCTGCGGACGTGGAAAGAGGAGTGTCACCGTGACTCTTGTTGCGTATTTACCAATCGGCCTCATGATGCTGCTGGGAATCGGCTTTGCCACGACCGCGATGTGGGTGTCGTGGAAGATTGCACCCAACAATCCCTCCCCCGAAAAGCTCGCTCCGTACGAGTGCGGCATCGTTCCCCTCCAAGAACCCGCCGAGCGTTTCCCCATTAAGTTCTACCTCGTTGCCATGTTGTTCGTGATCTTTGACGTCGAACTTGTGTTTCTGTTCGCATGGGCCGTGCGCTTCGAATCATTCGGGTGGACAGGCATCGCCGCGATGGCAGTGTTCGTCGCGCTGCTCGCAGAGACGCTCGTCTATGTGTGGAAGCGTGGCGCTCTCGACTGGAACGTGGCTCACCGGGCCCGATACCGCAGAGTCGTTGCTGAGTACGCCGACGAAGAGGCGGCGTAGTGGCCGGTGAGACGACCCCACCGGGATTCTTGCTCACCACTCTCGACAAGGGTGTCAACTGGGCGCGAACCCGCTCGATGTGGCCGGCGTCTTTTGGTCTCGCGTGTTGCGCCATCGAGATGATGGCGACCGGCGCATCTCACAACGACATTGCGCGTTTCGGCATGGAAGTGTTCCGCGCTTCTCCGCGTCAGGCTGACCTGATGATCGTTGCCGGGCGCGTTTCGCAGAAAATGGCCCCGGTACTGCGCCAGGTGTATGACCAAATGGCCGATCCGAAATGGGTGATCTCGATGGGTGCGTGCGCATCCACCGGGGGAATGTTCAACAACTACGCGCTGGTGCAAGGCGTCGACCAGATCGTTCCGGTCGACATGTACGTCCCGGGTTGCCCGCCAGGTCCGCAGTCGTTGCTGCACGGTATTTTGAGCCTGCAAGAAGAAATCATGGCTGGCACCATCCGCCGGTAATCGAGGAGTAGCAGAACCAGTGTCTGAGGAGAGCAAAACAAAGCCTAAGAGCGCGACGGCTCAGAGTGTGACGCACGGAGGTGACGCTGGCGCGGCGCGCGTCATGCCCGCAGACGCCGTCTTGGCCGCCCTCGCCGAGGAGTTTGCGAGCGCCGAATTCGAGGTGTTTGAAGCTGCCGGCGCATCGTGGGACATCGTTACGGTGTCGGTAGACGACTATCACGGGTTTGTCGCTGCGGCCCATGCCAGCGGGTACACCATGTTTGTTGACCTGTGCGCCGTTGATTATCTGAGAAGAGACCCCCGTTTCGAAGTCGTGGTGCACATTGAGTCGCCCAGTCCCTACACGAGGTTGCGTATCAAGGTCGGGGTTACGATGCCCGACGTTCTCGTTTCGTCGATCTCCGACATCTACGCGGGTGCCAACTTTTTTGAACGCGAGGCGTTCGACCTCATGGGTGTCAACTTCTCGGGTCACCCCGACCTGACGCGTCTGCTGCTTCCTGACGACTGGGAAGGTCATCCGCTGCGCAAGGACGCAGCGACAGGCACGGTGCCCGTCCAGTTCAAGGCGTCGTACAAAGCCACATGAGCGACACGCCAAACATCCTTGCCGACGAGGACGAAACCAACGGTGGCGACCTGTCACCTATGGCCAGTGACGCGGATTCTCGTCGCGAAATTCACGACCTGTGGGTTGCCGGCACCGAAGAGCCCGATTGGCTGAAGTCGGCGACCGACGAAGGTGCCCAGGAGATCCTCCCAGAGTCCCAAGACCCCGCCGCAGCCATTCAGCTCGGCATCACTGTGGACAACGACTACGTCGATAGCAGCGACGTTGTGCAGGAGCAGCGTCAGATTCTCAACATGGGACCGCAACACCCGTCGACACATGGAGTGTTGCGCCTTCACCTCGAGCTCGAGGGCGAGACCATTCGCCGCGTGAAACCGATCATCGGATACCTCCACACAGGGATGGAAAAAACCGCCGAAACCCTCTCGTACATGCAGGGTTCGACCAACGTCACACGCATGGATTACCTCTCACCGTTTCACAACGAGCTAGCTTTTTCGCTCGCCGTTGAACAGCTCCTCGTCGTTGACATCCCTGCGCGTGCACAGGCCATCCGCGTTCTGATGACCGAATTGAATCGCATTTCGAGCCATCTTCTCTGGGTCGCCACCCAGGGTATGGACATCGGCGCTGTGTCGCTGATGTTGTTCGGGTGGCAAGAGCGCGAATACTGTCTGGAGTTTTTCGAAAAAGTCACCGGTCTTCGTATGAACCACAACTTCATCCGTCCCGGTGGAGTCGCGGCCGACATGCACGACGGCTGGGAAGACGACGTCGAGGATCTTCTCGTCAAGATTCCGCTGGGCATCGAACGGTACGAGAACATGCTCAGTGAGAGTCCCATCTTCCTCGACCGCACCCAGGGCGTTGGTGTAATCACTCCCGAAGAATGCCGTCAGTACGGCGTAACCGGCCCTATCGCACGAGCCTCGGGGATCGACCATGACCTCCGCAAGGTGTTCCCGTACAGCGGAATCGAGCAGTACGACTTCGATATCCCGATTGGGAAACACGGCGACGTGTACGACCGCTACGTTGTGCGCATGGAGGAGATGCGTCAGTCTCTACGCATAGTCAGCCAGGTGCTCAACACCATGCCAGCCGGCGACTATCGGACCGAGGACCGCAAAGTGACGCCGCCGCCGCGCAAGCGCATCGATGAGTCGATGGAGGCGCTCATCCACCACTTCAAACTGTTTACCGAGGGGTTCCGTGTTCCTGCCGGCGAGGCGTACCAAAGTGTGGAGTCCCCTCGCGGTCACCTGGGTGTCTACCTCGTCTCCCAGGGCGGTGCGCGTCCGTGGCGACTCCATGTGCGTGCGCCCTCGTTTGCGGCGGTCCAAGCCATGCCCGTGATGATGACCGACACGTTGATCGCTGACCTTGTCGCAACCCTTGCCTCCACCGACCCGGTACTCGGAGATGTCGATCGATGACTGACCTAATGGCTGACCGTGTGATCAATCAATGGAGTCCCGAGCGTCAGGAGCGTGCTCGGGCGGTGTTGGCCGCCTACCCAGAGCGCCGCTCAGCCGTGATGCCACTGCTCTATCTGGCGTCCCGCGAACACGGGCACTGTACGACCCAAGCAATGGTCGAGGTCGGCAAGATCACCGGACTCACGTCTGTTCAGGTCGAATCGGTCGCTTCCTTTTACTCGATGTACAGGCGCGAAAATGTTGGGAAGTACGTCATCTCGGTCTGTACCTCTATCTCTTGTTTTCTCCTCGGTGCCGATGACGTTCTGGCAGCGATTGAAGATGAGACCGATACGCCAGACGGCGAAACCTCGTCTGACAAGCTTTTCTCGGTCGAACATGTTGAGTGCTCAGGGGCGTGCGGCGGTGCTCCCGCCGTGTCAGTGAACTGGGAACTCATCGAAGGAGTACTTCCTGAAAGGGGGCGCGCATTATGCCGGTGGCTCAGGGACGCACGGCCCGTCACGGTGCTTGCGGACGAAATGCAGACACTCTTCGGCGGTCAGCAGTCCTTTGACTGGGGGATTGTGGAACTTCAGGGCGCGACGAGTCACATACCGGCCTTTGAACCCTACGAGTCGGCCGGGGAATCAGCATGACCGTCGACGCTTCTCCGCCTCCGGTGATCCTTACCAAGCACATGGCCGACGATCGGACTGGGTCAAACACACTGGAAAGCTACGAACGTTCTGGCGGTTATGTGGCGCTACGCAAAGCTTTGACGTCGATGACGAAGGAGCAGATCCGCGACGAAGTCAAAGCTTCGAACATTCGCGGCCGAGGCGGGGCTGGCTTCCCTACGGGCGTGAAGTGGGGATTTCTTGCACCCGCGGAACCTCGATATCTCGTCATCAACGCAGACGAGTCAGAGCCCGGGACGTTCAAAGACCGCCAGCTCCTCGAACGCGACCCGCATCAGCTCATCGAGGGCATCATTGTTTCGGCGTACGCCCTTAACTGCGTGCAGGCCTTTGTCTATGTTCGTGGCGAGTATTCGAAGGCGGCGCGTCGGGTGCAGCGAGCGATCGATGAAGCACGCGCTGCCGGTTACGTCGGCAACGACATACTCGGTTCGGGCTTTTCGCTCGACATCACACTCCACCTTGGCGCTGGCGCCTACATCTGCGGCGAAGAGACGGCGCTGCTCAACTCGTTGGAAGGTCGTCGCGGCGAGCCCCGTGTCAAACCGCCGTTCCCCGCGGTGGAGGGCCTCTACGCCAAACCAACCATTGTGAACAACGTCGAAACGATTTCTAACGTGCCGTGGATTGTCAACAACGGTGGCGCAGCCTATGCAGCGATTGGCCCCGAGCGTTCGGCAGGAACCCGTATGTTCTCGCTTTCAGGACACGTCAACAACCCTGGCAACTACGAGATCGTGATGGGTCTGACATGGCGCGAATTCATTTACGGTCTCGGAGGTGGCATCCTCGGCGGCAAGGAAATCAAATGCTGGATCCCGGGCGGCGCATCAGCGCCCTGGTTCACGCCTGAACTTCTTGACACACCGTTGACGATCGACGACGTTGCCCAGCATGGTTCCATGCTTGGATCAGGCGCTGTTGTCGTGATGGACGAAGACACCAATGTTGTCCATGCAGCGCATCGGCTCGTTCGGTTCTTTGCTCATGAATCCTGCGGCCTATGCACCCCTTGTCGTGAGGGCACCTCGTGGCTTGAGCGTGTGTTGTGGCGCGTCGGCAACGGTATGGGCCGACCGCAAGATATCGACCTGTTACTCGACGTGTGCGACAACATCAGTCCCGGGCTGAGGTGGCCGCCGGCAATGACCACGATTTGTCCGCTGGGTCCGTCGGCGACAGCGCCGGTGACCTCGATCATGAAACATTTCCGTGCAGAGGTTGAGGCGATGATCGCCCAGGTCGCACCGGTGGGGGAGGAGACGTTCGTTGGCTGATCACGAAACACAAGAGATGGTGACGATCACACTCGACGGCGTCGACACGCCAGTTCCCAAAGGGAAACTGCTGATCGACGCTGCTGAAGCGGTCGGGACCTACATACCGCGGTTCTGTCACCAGGCTCGGCTCAAGCCTGTCGCCATTTGCCGGATGTGTCTCGTCGAGGTCGAAGGGCCTCGTGGAAAGGCGCTGGTTCCCTCCTGCACGCAACCTTGTAACGAAGGCATGGTTGTTGAGACCACGAGTGCTGTTGTCCAAAAGGTACAGGAGGGCGTACTTGAGTTCTTGCTACTCAACCATCCTCTCGACTGTTCGGTGTGCGACAAGGGTGGCGAATGTCCGCTCCAGGACCACACCATTGCGTACGGCCCGGGGGAGTCTCGGTTTGTCGAGGAGAAGCGCCACTATGAGAAACCCATCGAGATTTCTGAACTCGTCTTGCTTGACCGCGAGCGCTGCATCCTGTGTGCCCGCTGCACGCGTTTTAGCGATGAGATATCCGGTGACCCGCTGATCGAATTCATCGATCGAGGCAACGGAACCCAAATACTCACGTTTTCCGACGAACCGTTTGCGTCTTACTTCTCCGGCAACACCGTGCAGATCTGTCCGGTCGGCGCTCTGACCGCCAAGCCGTTTCGATTCCGTGCTCGGCCGTGGGATCTTGAAGCGATCGAATCCGTTTCGATGGTCGATTCGGTAGGGTCGAAGGTTTCTGTGCAGACGAGCCAGAACAGCGTGCTTCGCATCGACGGCGTGGATTCGGACACCACCAACCACGGTTGGCTGTCCGACAAGGACCGGTTTATCTACCAGGCGATTCAATCCGAGGACCGGCTCACGATGCCGCTCGTCCGCAAAGACGGGAAGCTTGTCGAGGCTGAATGGGGTGAGGCCTTTGATATCGTCGCTGAACGGCTTGGCGCCCTCCTTGGTGGGGAGATCGCCGGTCTTGGTGGCACCCGCTCAACTAACGAAGAGGCATTCGCGTTCGGAAAGTTCTTGCGGTCCGTTGTTGTCACACCGCACATGGATGCCCAGCTCGACGACGCAATTGCTGACGATTTCCTCGCCGCAGTCGTCGACCGCGCCGAAATCAACGACCTCGAAACCGCAAAGACGATTCTGCTGTGGGCGGGTGACCTGAAGGAGGAGCTGCCGGTCCTCTACCTTCGTGTGCGCCGCGCGGCCACCATCCTTGGAGCCGATCTCATCGTGGTCCACCCTCGGTGGACGGGCCTCAGCGACGTTGCAAAGCATGTCATTACCTACCGCCCCGGTGAGGGGGCAGACACACTTCGCCGTCTCAAGGCTGGGACCGATTCGCTTGCAGACGCCCGCGAGACTCTCAACTTCGGTCCGGTTGTTGCACTTATCGGTCGCACCGGGGGCGCAGAAGATCCGCGTCTCGCCGAGTCTGTCGCCGCCTTCGTCCGCGAACTCCCTGACGCAACCATCTTGCCGCTGGCACGCAGACCTAACGTGTACGGGGCCCTTGACATGGGTGTTTCAGCCGAGCTGCTTCCCGGGCGGGTCAGTGTTCACGATGCCGACGGGAGGGCTGCGCTCGAGGACCACTGGGGACCTCTGCCGGAGGGCCGCGGAAAACACGCGACGGAGATACTTGAGAGCCTGCGCGATGGGTCGATAAGGGCACTTATCACGCTCGGCGCCGACCCGATCGGGAACCATCCACAACCCGGTCTCGCCGCCGAGGCAATCGAAGCTGCGGAATTCGTCGTGTCCCTCGACATATTCTTGAACCAGACTTCAAGCAGAGCCGACGTCGTGTTCCCGGTGGCAGGCTATGGCGAATCCGAGGGGACGGTCACAAACCTTGAAGGACGCGTCCAAAAGCTCAACCGCATCGTCGCCGCCCCAGGCCAAGTACGAACCACATGGTCAGTGCTCGATGAACTTGCCCAGCGCATGGGCGGAAACCTGTCCGCGCACAGCGCGGAAGCGTTAATGAAAGAGATATCCACCGTTGCACCCGCATACCGTGGTATCGACTGGACCCTGCTTGACTGGGGCGACGGACGAGACGGTGTCGTAGTACCGATGCCAGAGGCCACCCAGCCGCTTCAGTACATCCCCGTCGAGTCGTCCACAACAGCCACAACCGGTCGGTTCACGCTTCACCTCGGTCGTGTTCTCTTCGACGACTCGACCATGCTGCAAAACAGCCCCTCGCTAGCGGTTCTTGTGCCGCAGGCCGCCGCCGCGTTTCATCCTCGCGACCTCGCCGTCCTTGCTGTGAAACCAGGCGACGTTGTGAAGGTCTCTGGTGAGTACGGCTCGATCGGACTGCCGGTCAAGGCCGACGAGTCGCTTGTTGAGGGCACGGTGTACGTGCAAGCAAACCTGTCCGGATCGCGGGCATTGGGTGCGTCCCTGATCGTTCAGGTCGACGCGTTGAGAGGGGGCGGTTCCTAGGTGGACATCTTCGTCGAGGCCGCCGTCAAGGTCCTTGTCGCGTTTGCGCTGTTACTCAACGTTGTCGTGGTCATCGTGTGGATGGAACGCAAAGTTGTCGCCGCCATGCAAACCCGTATCGGACCGGATAGGGCAGGTCCGTGGGGCATGTTCCAGACCATTGCGGACGGTATCAAGCTGATGATGAAGGAGTCCTTGACGCCACGCAAGGTGCAGTTCGGCCTCTATATTGCAGCACCAGTTATGGCCTTGGTGCCCGCGCTGCTGCTCTTCCTTGTCATTCCAATCGGAGCACCGTTCCAGTTCGGGGACAGGACCATCACTCTTGCCGTTACCGACCTCAACATCGGCATCCTCTATGTGCTTGCGATTTCTTCGATCGGCGTGTACGCGGTGGTCCTGGCGGGCTGGTCGTCGGGTTCGAAATACCCTCTGTTTGGTTCGGTGCGTGCCTCTGCGCAGATGATCTCCTACGAGGCGGCAATGGGACTCTCGCTTATCCCGGTCATTATCTTTGCAAGGTCAGCGTCGCTCACGGGCATTGTCACCGCACAGGGCGGTGACACTTTCGGGTTCCTCGGCACATGGAACATCGTGCTACTCCCCTCGTTCATCATCTTCTTCATATCCGGGGTCGCGGAGACGAACCGCCCTCCCTTCGATATGGTCGAGGCAGAATCCGAGATCGTCGGCGGTTACCACACTGAATACTCTGGATTCCGGTTTGCGCTCTTCTTCCTTGCAGAGTTCATGAACATGTTCACCATGTCAGCACTGACGATCACCCTGTTCTTCGGCGGGTGGATGGGACCGACCTTTGGGCTTCCCGAGCGAATCCATTGGGTCATCTACATTGCATGGTTCTTTGCAAAGACGTTCACCTTTGTATTCATCTTCATCTGGCTGCGCGCGGCACTGCCTCGAATGAGATACGACCAGCTCATGGGCTTCGGGTGGAAGCGGCTGATCCCGGCCGCGCTGATGTGGTTGGCCACGTTCACCGTCGCCATTGGATACCGGACGTTTGGGCTCCCATGGTCTTGAAAGGTGCAACATGAGTCTGTTAGACACACTCGGCCTGGGCGGGTTCAAAGGCTTCCCAGTCACGTTCAAGCAGATGTTCACGAAGAAAGTTACGCGCAAATACCCGCAAGAAAAGCGCGAGAAGCCACCGCGCTTCCACGGGCGGCATGTGCTCAACAGGTACGAAGACGGCATGGAAAAATGCATCGGATGTGAGTTGTGCGCCGGGGTCTGCCCTGCCCGATGCATATACGTGCGTGGTGCTGACAACCCACCGGAGGCACCGATTAGCCCCGGCGAACGGTACGGATTCGTCTACGAGATCAACATGCTCCGCTGTATCTTCTGTGGCCTGTGTGTCGAGGCGTGCCCGACGACCGCGATCACCATGACCCAGCTCTTCGAAATGTCTGTGACCGACCGTGACGATGCGATCTACACAAAGGACATACTCCTCGTCGAGCCGGACGGCACACCAAATCACACCCAACCAGCCGGCCCGCTCATCGATCTGAACGAACTCAAACTTGCTGACGGGTGGATGCGTGCAACGTCGCCATCGGGCCGGGCCGCGTACGAGGGAATCCCGCAGTGGCCGGGCTCTGCCGGCGTCGGCGTACGTGCGCCTGAGCAGGGCCAACACCCACAGGACGGTGATGCGTAGATGGACGTACGCGTCCTGGTCTTTGCAGTGTTCGCTGTCGCCGCGCTCAGCGGTGCAATCAGCATGGTGCTCGCCAAGAACCCCGTGTATTCGGCGTTCGGCCTGTTGTTGACAATGTTCTCGATTGCGGTGTTCTACATCATGAATGACGCACACTTCGTGGCTGCGTTGCAGATTCTGATCTATGCGGGCGCAGTGATGACTCTGTTCCTCTTCGTCATCATGCTTGTCGGGGTCGACACCTCCGACGAAGCCGAGGAACACATCCGTTTCCAGCGGCCCCTCGCAATGATTCTCGGATCAGGACTGGTGATACTCATCGTGTCCTCCGGTGTCCAGACCTGGGTAAATGCGGGCGCCCAAACGGGTCGCGGGTCGCTTGGGACAATCGAAAACGTCTCGGATGAGTTGTTTGGCACATGGTTGCTACCGTTCGAAGCAACCATTTTCTTACTGACGATCGCCGCTGTTGGGACGATCGGACTTGCGCAGTTTGCCTCCAGACTGCGAGGCGTCGACGGAGAAGACAATGAGTGATCTAGCCGTCACTGCGGGTTGGTACATGACGCTTGCCGCGCTCCTGTTTTCCATCGGCGCCGTCGGGTTGCTGACTCGCCGTAACGCCCTGGTGATGTTTATGTCGATAGAACTCATGTTGAACAGCGTGAACCTCACGTTTGTGGCTGTAGGCAAGGAGTTACGAACTCTCGAAGGCCAGATCGCAAGTCTGTTCGTGGTCGTTGTGGCCGCCGCGGAGGTCACCATAGGGCTTGCGATCATCGTTGCGGTGTTTCGTCACCGATCAACGGCGAGCGTCGACGAACTCTCAGAGATGAAGGGCTAGGGAGTGGTCGACTTCCTGTGGCTCGTTATCGCCCTGCCGCTGTTCGGCGCCGTCGTGCTGCTGCTTTTCGGGAAGCGGCTCGGCGAGCCAACCGCCGGCCGCATCGGGACGCTCATGGTCGCGACAAGTTTTCTCATCGCCGTTATCGCCGCACTGCCGGCGTTCGGCGGCGACATGCAAGCAGAGACCGTGTATCTGTTCGAGTGGATCCCGTCCCTCGGCGTGAACTTCTCGTTGTTATGGGACCCGCTCAGCGCAATGATGACTCTCGTGATCACCGGCGTCGGTACCCTGATTCACATCTACGGTGCCGGATACATGCATGGTGACAAGCGGTTCGGACGCTTCTTCACCTACCTGAATCTATTCATTGTATCGATGCTGATCCTGGTGCTCGGGGACTCGTTCGCGACAATGTTTGTTGGGTGGGAACTGGTCGGGCTGAGTTCGTATCTGCTGATCTCCTTCTGGTTCGAGAAGCCGTCGGCGGCAGCTGCCGGCAAGAAAGCGTTCATTGTCAACCGCATTGGTGACTTCGGGTTTCTGATTGCACTCATGATCATCTTTGCGACGTTCGGGTCACTGTCTTACGAGACCGTTTTCGCCAACGCCAATAGCCTTCAAATCGGGGGCGGGACCGTTACCGCAATCACTCTGCTGCTCCTCGTCGGTGCCGCCGGGAAGTCGGCGCAGTTGCCGCTGTATGTATGGCTCCCGGACGCCATGGAGGGTCCGACGCCAGTATCGGCGCTCATCCACGCGGCAACGATGGTCACCGCGGGTGTGTACATGATCGCCAGGTCGGCGTCGTTGTTTTCCATTGCCCCCGTGTCGTCTGGTGTGGTTGCCACCGTTGGGGCCCTTACGGCGTTGTTTGCGGCAACGATCGCGGTTGGCCAACGTGACATCAAACGGGTTTTGGCGTACTCGACGATCAGTCAGCTCGGTTACATGTTCATGGCGGTCGGTGCCGGAGCATACGTTGCCGGAGCATTTCACTTGCTCACACATGCATTCTTCAAGGCGCTTCTGTTCCTCGGTGCCGGCGCTGTGATCCACGGGATGGGAGACGAACAAGACATGCGCAAGATGGGTGGGCTGCGCAAGGCAATGCCGGTGACGTTTGTCACAATGGCTGTCGGTTGGCTGGCCATCTCCGGCATCCCGCCGTTTGCGGGCTTCTGGTCAAAGGACGAAATCCTCGCAATCACCTACGGCAAGGGTGGTGCGTGGATTGCACTGTGGGCGATCGGCATTGTGACTGCGGCCCTCACCGCGTTTTACATGTCGCGTCTCATGTTTCTCACATTTTGGGGCGAACCGCGCTGGGAGGCCGGTGTAGAGCCGCATGAATCCCCTCGGTCGATGACCCTGCCGCTCGTCGTTCTGGCGGCGTTCTCCGCAGGTATTGGTCTGCTCAACACGCCGTTCAAGCCGTCGCTCGAACACTTTCTTGAGCCAGCGTTCGAAACTGTGCGCGCAGCCCATCTGCCCGAAGGCACGACACCGTGGCTGCTCGCCGGCGTATCGGTGTTCGTCGCGATTGTTGGGATCGCGTTCGCCTACCGGCGATACGTCGTGCGTGAGGTGCCGGCCGAGGACGGGCCACGATGGGATTTGCTCGAAGATGGCTATCGCGTCGACGAACTCTACGGTCGAACGATCGTGCTTCCAGGTAAGGCCGTTGCGAACGTCGCAGCGTTTACCGCCGATGTGAAGGGTGTCGACGGGTTTGTCAACGGTGTCGGTGCTGCCGCGAAGAAGGTTGCGGCAGCGGCGACGCGGCTTCAGACAGGACAGGTGCGATCTTACGGATCCGGAATGTTCATCGGCACCATTGCGCTCATCGTATGGTTCTTGGTGCGGGGAGGGGCGTTCTAGATGTTCCCCGTCCTTGCCTTCCTCGTCGGCCTCCCAGTTCTGGCAGCGGTTGCGGTTGCGCTCATACCAAAGTCGCGCAGCGAACTGCTGCTGCCTGTCGCGTTCGGTCTCAGTCTGCTCCCACTCGCAGTCGCCGGGTACATGGTTTGGACGTTTGACCCGGTCGGTGGCTTCCAATGGACCGAATCGATCATTTGGATAGACCGTCTACGGATCGGGTGGACAGTCGGGGTCGATGGCATCTCGCTATTTCTCGTCGCGTTGACGGCGCTCCTCTTTCCGCTGTCGGTCCTCGCATCGGCGAACATCACGGATCGTCTCAAGGGTTACCTAATCTCGCTGTTTGTTCTCGAAACTGGTGTGCTCGGGGTGTTCATCGTCCTCGACCTCGCGCTTTTCTTCGTCTTTTTCGAGATCGTGCTGATTCCGATGTTCTTTATGATTGGAATCTGGGGCAGCTCGAACCGCCGTTACGCGGCGGTGAAGTTTTTCATCTACACCGCTTTCGGCTCCGCATTTCTACTGGCGGCGATCATCGCCCTCGCCAACAATGCCGGACCCACCCTCCAGACGGTCACGTATCAATGGAGCGAGCTGCTCACCGTCCCCATGTCGACCACGATGGAGACGTGGTTGTTCTTCGGCTTTGCGATTGCGTTTGCAATCAAGGTTCCGCTCTTCCCGCTGCACACGTGGCTACCCGATGCGCACACCGAGGCACCGACCGCGGGGTCGGTGCTGCTGGCAGGCGTGATGCTGAAAATGGGGACGTACGGGTTTATCCGGTTCAACCTGACGTTGTTCCCCAACGCAACCGTGAAATACGGGAAGTGGGTGGCGTTGGTTGCGGTGATCGGCATTGTGTACGCAGCGCTCGTTGCCGTCGTCCAACCCGATGTGAAGCGCCTCGTTGCGTACTCGTCGGTCAGCCACCTCGGGTTCATTGTGCTCGGCACATTTGCACTGACACTTTCCAGCGTGCAGGGCGGACTCATCCAAATGGTGAACCACGGGCTGTCTACCGGTGCACTTTTCCTCCTCATCGGGATGATCTACCAGCGCACCCACACACGAAAAATTGCTGACTACGGTGGGCTTGCGAGCACGATGCCGGTGTTCTCCGGCTTCTTCCTGTTCGCCGTTTTCGCCTCGATCGGTCTACCCGGGCTCAACGGTTTCGTCGGCGAATTCAAGATTCTGGTCGGTTCCTGGCAGACCTTCCCGCTGCTGACGGTTGTTGCGACATCAGGTGTTGTGCTTGCAGCTATCTACCTTTTGTGGGCATACGAGCGGATGTTCACAGGCGCGCCCGGCAAGGCCAACAAAGATCTTGAGGACCTCAACGGGCGTGAGATCGCCATCCTTGTTCCGATCGTTGCGCTGATTCTTTTCCTTGGCATCTATCCAAAACCCGTCCTTGATCGGATGGAGAACGATGTGAACGCGGTGATTACCCGGATCGAGCAAGTCACCGGGTACGAACGTCCAACGTTCGACCTCGAGGGTCGCATATTGAGTGGTGTCTCTGAGGATCCAGACAACCCAACCTCGGACGATTCTGAAGAGGTGGGTGAGTAGTGGGAAACATTGCATTCCTCCCCATTGGTCTTGAAGTCGGTCTGCTGGTTGGTGCGGTCACGGTCCTCATGGTGGCTGTGACGATGGATCTTGGCGCCCGCGTATGGGCGTACGTTGCCGCAACTTCAATCGGATTCGGTTTCGCCATTTCCGTCCGCCAGTGGATCGTTGTAGGGGAGAGGGGTCCGTCGCTTGCGTTCGGCACCCAGGGTCCAGACGGGTCGGCCGTCGCGAACCAGATGGTCGCCCTTGATCGGTTCAGCGCACTCGGCGGGATGATCTTGATGGTTGTGGTTGCGCTCGCCCTCGCCGGTGGGTGGGAACTTGTGAAGGAACTCGGCGATAGAGGGGCAGAGTTCGTCGTGCTCGTCCTGTTGTCAGCCGCGGGTATGCACATGATGATCTCCGCGGCCAACCTCGTCATGCTGTTCGTCGGGCTTGAGACGGCCTCGATCGCTCTCTACGTAATCGCCGGCTTCCTCCGTGACCGGCGCGGCTCGGACGAGGCCGCAATGAAGTACTTCTTGATGGGGTCGTTTGCGTCGGCTTTGTTCATCTACGGCGTGGCCCTGGTCTTTGCGGGTACCGGGTCGACATCGCTCTACGGTGCCACGTCCATCGGGATATTCCTCAATGAAAACGTGGTACCTGACCCCGGGATTCTGCTGATAGGCATAGCGCTGATCATTGTTGGGCTTGGGTTCAAGATCTCCGCAGCGCCATTCCACCAGTGGGCGCCGGACGTCTACCAAGGGGCCAGCACGAGCGCGGTTGCGTTCATGTCGACAGGTGTGAAGGTGGCGGCTGTCGCCGCTCTGGTCCGCATCATGTACGTCGGCTTTTTCAGCTTCTACGACACCTGGTCCGGTGCCGTCGCAATCATCGCGGCACTGTCGATAGTCGTCGGCACCTTCACCGCGATCGCCCAGACCGACATCAAACGCATGCTCGCGTACTCGGGCATTGCCCACGCAGGCTTTTTGCTGATTGGGGTGCTGAGCGCCCGCGTCGATCTCGGAGCCATGTGGTTCTACGTCGCAACCTATACAGTGAGCCTGGTGGGTGCTCTAACGATCGTGTCGCTGGTCGCCGGTCCGAGTTCGGGTCCGGTGCCTATCGACACGTTCCGCGGCCTCGGTAAACGGTCGCCGTTTCTTGCAATGTCTCTTGCGGCGTTTATGTTTTCAATGGCCGGTATACCTGCAACCGCGGGCTTCGTCGGGAAGTTCACCATATTCACTGGAGCAGATCTCTTGGGATTCCGTTGGCTTGTAGTGCTTGCGCTAGTGGCTTCGGTGGCGGGTATGTTCTTCTACCTGCGTATCATCGTGGTCGCTTTCTTTGATGATGCCGAAGACGAGGAGATGCTATCAGCACCGAGAGTCCCGAAACTTGCCATCGGATTCTCCGTCTTTGCAACGGTGCTACTTGGTCTTTGGCCTGCTCTGCTGCTGGACTTCGCACGTGAGGCCCTTCCGCATCTCTAGGTCGTCTCGGCACCTCCGCTCCGGAGGCCTTCGTTGGAAGCAGTGGCTCGGGCGCGGTGCCGCGATTGTCGCTGTCGGTGCCATTGTTCTGCCTACGCCGCTCCTCGTCGCCGACCTCATCTCGACGGGTATCTACATCCTCGCCGAGGGCGAAACGCAGGATGAGGATGTCTCGATCGTTGCCGAGACGGTGCTTGTGAACGGCACCGTCGATGGCGATCTCAATGTCGTTGCATCGAACGTGACGATTACCGGCACGGTACGGGGTGATGTGCTCGTTGCATCCAATGGGACGGTGAGTGTCACGGGGACGATTGAGGGGTCCATCCGCGGTTTTGCGTCGAGATTCGTTCTTGATGGTGTTGTGGAGGGCGATGTCACTGTTGCGGCCATGAGCTTCCTGTCTCGGGGTACGATCGAGCGGGATCTCTTGGTGTTCGGCAATAGCATCGAGCTAGCCGGGGAAGTCGGCCGCAACGTCCGTGGTCGCGTGCTGTCTGCAACCGTGAGCGGATCAGTTGGCCGCGACATCGACATTTCAACCGACACGATGGTTGTCGAATCAACCGCAAAAATCGCCGGGGATCTGACCTACCGGTCGCCGCGGGACGCACGGATAAGCGGCGCTGCGACCATTGATGGTCTGGTGACACCGATCCAGGTGGGGCTGAGTTTCCCGCTGTCGATGTACGTCGCCATCGCAACCATGGTGTCCTGGCTCGGGTTCATCGTTGGTGGAATCGTCACTATCTACCTTTTCCGTTCCACGACTGTGCGGGCGACAGTCGCGGCGGAGACGCACCCGTTTCGCTCCCTAGGTTTCGGACTCATCACCGTCCTCGGCGGCGTCTCGGTTGGCGGTGCACTGGCGATCACGCTCGTCGGCATCCCGGTTTCGATAGCGATCTTTGCACTTGGGGTCATTGCCCTCGCCTTTGCTCCGGTGCCCGTGCTTGCCTCAGTGGGGTCCCGTGCGCTGCAGCGTCGTGGGGGAGTCGTTGGCGGCTTCTTGTTCGGTGCCATGGCGTTGCGCCTCGTGCTGGCGTTCGTACCCACGTTGGGTGTTGGCCTGTACATCGCCACGGTGCTCATGGGCATCGGCGCGTGGGTACAAGGCGCCTGGATCCAGCGCTCCTGGGGCTTACCCCGCCCCGGCGGCGAGATCGTAATCCCCCGTAAGACGTCGGGACGAAGTGATGCGTCGCCACCTGATTCCTCCGGTGACAGCAACGATTCAGACCTCCTAGCGGATGACGATGGCGACTCCGCCTTCGACTCTGAAGATGCTCCATCGGATGATGTTGCTTCCGAGGCTCCGGATTCCTGACCTGCACCTCGGCACCCCGCCGCAGGTGTCTATTCCGAGAGCGGGTAGAGGTGCTGGTTCTTCTTCGCCGTGGTTAGATCGACGGCGTCGGTGCATCGTTCGATGGTGACGTCTGGTTGGTTGAGGAATACACGGATTTTGTCTATTTGCGCTTCGACGGAGTCCCACATCGATGTCTTCCAGGTGGTGAGCGGGGCGACGCGAATGTGCAGGGGTTCGTCCTTCTTCCCAAGGTCCCAGATGCCGATGACACGGCCGTTGCGGGTCACTACCGAGGCTGCGTTGCCCTTGGCGTCGTAGGCGAAGCGGACGTGGCGGTCGTCGATGATGTGGGAACGATCTTTGTGTGCCACCATATGGACGTCCCATGTGGGGAGAAGCCGAACGCCGCCGAGCAGATTCGCGGCGTCTCCTGAGACGCTGAGACCGATGCCGTCGGCAGCAGCATTGGCGTCTGCAGTTGTCCACCCCGTCCACCACGCAAGGTCCGGGATCGTCACCGGGCCGTAGGCATTGACGTATCGCGTCACCAGCGCACGGCGCGCATCTGTCTCGCTGAGCGCAAACGGATCGGTGGTTGGCAACCAATTGTGCCACAGTGCGTAGCGCAGCCGGTTGGAACGCACCCGCCGGTCGCCGGGACCCGGACGATTTTGTGTTCGGCTGCAAGCGTCGCAAGGACGAGGGCAAACAGAGGTCCCGTTACATCACCCGGGTCGGCGAAAGCTTGATTTCATTGGCTGTCAGAGGTCCGTCGGCCAACGCGTCGAGCACCCGCGGCGATATCGTCTCAAGTCGATCACCCAGCTTCTTCGCCCGGTTCGCAACTGCGGCATGGTTGTTCTTGCGAGTGGCCGCAGCCATCACCGGGAGCAGTTCGAGCGGGAAAATGTGTACGGAGTACCGCATTGCGCGGATGGAGGCAACGGTGCGCTCCTCATCGAGTGCGCGGTCGAGGCCGCTGGTCGTCGCAATCGCGTCGCGGGCGAGCAGGGATAGGTACGACATCGGGGCGGTCCCATACACGCCAAGCGACGTTGTGAGTACATCGATCGTGTCAAGGCCCATGATCGCATACTGCCACGTTTTGTGTTCGCAACGCACGGGTTCAATGCGTAGCTCCAGTCGGCGTTGGTAGTGTGTTCATCAATTGTTGAGTCGAGGTTGGGCATGCCCGGTCGGCGGGACGGGTTGGCTGGGTAGCCAAGTCTCTGACTGGGGCGGGTGGTGTTCGTCCTCTTGGAGGATTGGATACCCGATGAAGAACATTTTTCGACAGATTGTGGTGTTAACGGCTGCACTCGTTTTAGTAATTCCGGTTGCGGTGTTTGCAGCCGGTGGCGCGTTCACTGATGATGACGAATCCATTTTTGAGGCTGATATTGAGTGGTTGGCTGCCGCGGGTGTGACGTTGGGTTGTAACCCACCGGCAAATGACAACTTTTGTCCTGAGGGTGGTGTGACTCGTGGCCAGATGGCAGCGTTTATGCGCCGCTTCGCCCAGTACATTGATGCTGAGGATGGGACCGTGGCGAACGCTGACAACGCCGCCAACGCTGACAACGCCGCCAACGCTGCCCTGCTTGGTGGTAAGAGCAAGTCCCAGTTCCAACCCGCCCTGTTCGCCTTTGCATCGAACCTGTCGTTCAGTGTGAATAGCTTTGGCATTTTTACGGTTGTGAGTGCGTCGGTGACTCCCACCGACATAGTGTGTGCCGTAGGCTCGCCACAGGCTGACATCCTCATCCGCGCCTCCGGTCTTGTGACGTCACTCAGTACCGGCGAGAGCGCGCTCTTTGACCTCTATGAAAACGGAAATCTGATCGACGGTACTCACCGTTGGGTCACCGACTCGAATGGGTCGTTTGCAATGGAGTGGTTGTTCGCCTCAAGCGGGGGCACCGAAACGTTCTCGTTGCGGGCCACCGAGGGTGGCAGTGACGTCTACTCCGTTGAGGATGCGCAGATCACCTTGGAAGTAGTCCAGGACACCCGCTGCGAGACCTGAGTCGCACCAACCCCTTCGGCGTCAACAGCGCTGATGGATTCTGAGGCGGGTCCGGAGTACGACGGACTATCCATCACACCGTTGATCATGAAGCGGGTCCCGACCGGATGTGTGTCGGGACCCGCTAGGAGCGCCGGTGCTCGCACCACTTGACCTTGGTGCCGGCGCTAACCGCTACAGAGGCTCGAAGCGTGCCGTGAAGTGTCGAAGTTGGGGTGCTTGCTCGACGATGCGATACCCTTGAATCGAATCTGCCCGTTGGGCGACGTCAATGATCACTTCGGCGACGTAGTCAATGTGACTCTGGGTGTATGTCCGGCGGGGGATGGCGAGGCGGACCAGTTCCATCGCGGCCGGCGTTTCGCTACCGTCCGCATGGACCACGCCAAACATCACCGATCCGATCTCCACTCCCCGGACGCCGCCGGTGCGGTAGAGCTCGACCGCAAGCGCCTGTGCCGGATACTCGGAAGCCGGGATATGTGGCAACATCGCGCCAGCATCGATGTAGATCGCATGACCACCCGCTGGACGCACGATCGGTACGCCGGCGTCGTGGGCCTTGTCTGCGAGATACTGGGTTGACCGAATCCGGTAACGGAGGTAGTCCTCGTCCAACACCTCCTCAAGCCCGGTTGCGATCGCTTCGAGATCGTATCCAGCAAGCCCTCCGTAGGTGGGAAACCCCTCGGTCAGGATGAGGAGGTTGCGACATCGCAGGGCAAGGTCGGTGTCGTTCATTGCGAGGAACCCACCGATGTTGGCGAGTCCGTCCTTCTTCGCAGAGAACGTAGCTCCGTCGACCAGCGAGAACATTTCCTGGGCAATTTCTGCCGGTGTACGGTCGGCGTACCCGTCCTCTCGTATCTTGATGAAGTAGGCGTTCTCCGCAAACCGGCAGGCGTCGAGAAAGAAGGGAATGCCAAACCGGTCACACACGGCCCGCACCGCACGCAGGTTCGCCATAGACACGGGCTGCCCCCCGCCGGAGTTGTTGGTGACTGTCACCATCACGAGAGGGACGCGGTCGGCGCCCACGTCATCGATCAGCGCTTCCAACGCGGCGACATCCATGTTGCCTTTGAACGGGTCGAGGGTTCCCGGCTCAAGGCCGACTGGTACTACGAGGTCGCGTGCTTGCGCCTTCTGGTACTCAATGTTGGCCCGGGTAGTGTCGAAGTGCGTGTTGTTTGGTACGACATCCCCCTCGGTGAGAATCTCGGAGAACAGGATGCGCTCGGCAGCCCGTCCTTGGTGAGTTGGCAATACTTCGGCGAGACCGGTGATACGCGTGACGGCCTCATGGAACCGGTAGAACGACCTGCTCCCGGCGTAGGTCTCGTCGCCGTCCATCATCCCGGCCCACTGACGCGACGACATCGTGCCCGTCCCCGAGTCTGTGAGTAGATCGATCGTGACCTCGTCCCCGCGGAGCCCAAACAGGTTGTAACCCGATCGGATCAGTGCCTTTTCCCGCTCCTCTGCGGTCGGGAAGCTGATCGCCTGAACAGCGTGAATCCGG
>JADFQA010000010.1 GCA_022562055.1 Acidobacteriota bacterium
AGGCTATGCGCTGCCTCAAACGCAAGATCGCCGCCCACGTCTGGCGTCGCATGCTCGCCGACGAACAACACCGTCAGGCCGTCTGCGCGTCCCTCAACGACGCTGCTTGACAAACACAGAGGCACCCCGGGTTTCATAGAGACTCGGGGCGATTCATCGACGCTCGATGAAGTCGGCGCCACCGTCGCCTCGGCATTCGACCGAGGTCGCCACCACGAATTTGTGGTCGTCGCTGAAGGCGCGGAATTGAGCATTCACGCCATCGCGCGCCATCTCGACGATCGAGGTATTGGATTCGAATCGCGAATAGCGACTCTCGGCTACGTCCAACGAGGCGGATCTCCTTCGGCATTCGACCGGATGCTCGCCTCGCGCATGGGAGTGGCCGCTGTTAAAGCAATTGGCGAAGACGAATCCGATGTGTTTACAGCGCTGAAGGGTCAAAGCATAGAACTGGCTTCACTGGTGCCGACCACTACGGCGCCGAGGACTGCCGAGATTCGGCGAGTGACGGAGATCTTCTCGCGCTGAGAACGCGCTCGAGCCGGCCGAGTCAACGCCAAGCGTCGAGCACGGCTGGGCAACATCCTGCAAAGATCGAGGACGATTCGGCGCCGCTGCGGTTCGCCGCACCCCGGGGTGGGTGCTCCGATACTCGAACACTCGTCGTGGCATGTGGGATCTCGTAGGTACTCGCGCCGATACAGAGCTTGACCGCCCAGGTGAGCTGATCCATGCGGATGTCGAGAAGATTGCGCGTGTACCTGACGGCGAGGCTCCGGGTGCAGGGGACACTACTACCACTGAAGTGTGCTCGTGTTGACTTGCGTTAACTACGACGCACGTGTATGCTGCGTTAACTACGACGCATATGGAGGTGCACACATGTACACGGAACGTAGCCGTCCACCCCGGAAGCCCTTCGATAGGTCATCGAAGTGGTCACAGTCCGTTGACGAGGCCAGTGAGGATCGAGGGGATTGGCGGCGGGTCTTGCATCTGCTGAAGCACTCCACTGCCCAGCAGATGGCAAGTGATATTAAGTCACGGAGGAAGCTTCCCCGCGGCCGGTTCGGGACTCGTCCCGGAGAGGGGTGGCAGACGTCCTACGGCCAAGTAGAGAAGGATGGTCCCTGGTTCGTGAGGTTCCTCCTCGAGGAGGAACCATCGGTCGCTTAGAGGCGGTCGGTCTTCCTTGCCCATGCCTCTACGTCGGGCCAGTTCCATACCTTCACGCGGGTGAGTCGTGCGACCGGCTTGGGAAAGTCCTCATGACGGCTAATCCAGTCGTGCACGACCTGAGGACGCTTGATACCTGGAAGACGCTTCGCGATCTCGGAAGCGTCCACGAGTTGATCGGCGTCGACTTTGCGTCCCATGGACCGCAGCGTAGCCGCTTGCGTAGGAGCCGGATTGCTGCTCGAAAGCGGGGAAGCAGGGGTCTCGCGCCTCACTTCGAAAGTTCAAGCAGAGTACGGGTATTCACCGATACCGCGTTGTATCGTGCCGACCTATGGCCCTATCCCACGAGCCGGAGTTCTTCTTCCAGGCGGGACCAGACCCTACTTGTCAACGGTTACCGATATCGGGACGAGGACAATCTGATCGCGGACAATGGGATCCACGCGGACCGCCCTCGGTGGATACGCATAATCCGAAGTCAGGCGCACTTCGACTCGGCATCTACAAGTCGCCTTGGCGGTGGCGAGTGACCGCTTTCCAACCAGACCCATTCGGCTTCATCGACTCTATCGAAGCGTCACCCCCCGACCGGACACTTCTTGATCCTCCCGTGCTCCTAGAAGAAATCGGACAGCGCCTTGAGGCCTACGTCCCTCGGAAGGTGAGCGGGGACATCTGGCGAATGATCCGTGAGCTTGTTCTCGATGCGGTTCACCGTTCACACGCTGGCAGCCCCTCGTCTCTGAACCAGCGTCTCAACTACACCTCGCGATTGTACGCATACGCCGCGAAGGTCGGACGAACGATGGACCATGAGACGGTTTTTCACCCTGAGTTCGTGGGCCGGTTTGTGAGACAGATGCAGGCGGACGGCGTGCCAGAGCCGACGGTTCGAACCGCGAAGTGGGTGCTCGAGACGATGGGGCCCATTGTGACGGTTAAGGCACCTTGGGTTCCCAGTGTCACCGCGGCCCGATCGAATGCTCAGCTCCCCTACAGCGAGTCTGAGATCACCCGCTACATCCACGGTGCCACGGCCCAAGCGACGCTCGTTCGCGGTAACCAAGCCTGCATTGTGATCGGATTGGGTGCTGGTGCGGGTCTCCGCTCCGCGGAAGTCCACTCCTTCGCAGAAGAGGACCTCCTCCACGATGGCTCGAGGTGGGCTGTCGCGGTTCGAGGTCCGCTGGAGCGTCAGGTTCGTATCGACGCCCGGTTCGCCGGGCTGGTGGGTGATGGGCTCACAGGTGAAGGCGGGCGCGTGTTCCCTCCCCACAAGAACGCCGTGGGGGACGCGATCGCCCGGCTCAAGCTCGGGCAGACCCTTCCCAAACTGTCGGTGATCCGACTTCGCAACACGTGGATCGATAGCCAACTCGACACCCTGACCGTCACGCAACTCGACAGCGCAGCCGGAGGACTGTCGGAACGGGTTCTAATCGATCTACTTCGCAGACGGAACACCAGCGGGGTTCTCTGTTGACCGTCAAACGTGCCCTGTTCATCGCGCTTGCGATCGTTAAAGCCATGACAGTCTTCGAGGAGTTGGAGCGCCGTCTCCAAGCAGACGACCTGCGACCGTCCCGACCTCGGATTCTGACCGTACCAAAGTTGTTCGTGCTGTTGATCTGTATGGCTCTCACCAACCGGAACCTGCACCTCAACACGGTCCCCATCATGTTGAGAGACATCAACGACGTCATGCCAGGGGCCCTCGGCATCTACGACATCACTGAGAACCAGGTGTACTACCTGTTCGACCGGATTCATGACCACCTGAACATCGAATGGCCAACCCCAGACAACCGTCCGGGTCGATCCACACACCACATTCCGTTTCTCCAGTCGATACTTGATGCCGCGGCAGACAGTACAAGCGGCATCAGGGCTGGCTACGTTCGAAAGGGCGCGATCGACGCGACCAGGATCCACAAACCGGCACGAGCCATCAAGTGGCGAATCAAGCACGAAGACCTGAACAAGCCGACGAGCAAACAGAAGAAGTACCCCGTCTACCCGGACCCTGACGTCACGTTCCATACCATGCCCGAAGAGGACAAGAGAGGTAACAAGGACTACCGCCCCGATCAGGGCTGGGGCTTGACCTCGATCGTCAACGTTATTGACGGTGACCATATCCCACAGACGGTCTCTGCGTTCGCCGTGTCGGACATGGTGTTCTCGTACACGAGCGAGCATGTGATGCTACGTCCGGTACTCGCCCATCTCAGCGAATCTACGGACATTACCGACGTCCTGGCCGACCGCGGATACTCCGGACACCCGGGGAGCTGGATCGTTGCCAAGCGACACGGCATGAACTTCATCGTCCAGCTAACTGAGAACCACCAGAAGGTCCACAACATATACGACGGTGTCCGTGCGGTCGACGACGTTCTCGTATGCCCATACGTCCCCGACAAGAATCTCTCGATTCTTGGACTTAGCGGCGACGAGCTGACCCGGCGTGTAGAGGACCGAGCGCCGTACACACTCCGTCTCCACGGCAAACCCCTACCAGATGGATCATGTCGCGCCATGTGTCCAGCCAAGGCCGGTCGAGTCCGGTGTCCATTCGTTTCAGAAAGCCTCCGACTCGATCCAGGCCTTCCGACAGTCGAGACTCCCGACAAGCCCGAATTCCGAATCTGTGCGGCCAAGGGAGGCACCATCACGCTTCCCGCATCGATGGTGATGTTCCTACAGAAATACACCCACGGATCCAAGGGATGGAAAAGCCGCATCCACGCAAGGAACACGGTCGAATCTTCGTACCGACTCCTGAAGTCCAACACCTCGGGGAATCTCACCGGAGACGAGCTCCTCGTTCAGCGACTCGTCAAGAACTCACTCCTCATCATGTGCAAGATCATCGGTGAGAACGTGAAACGAATCGCGAACAAGCTGCGGAGGCACGCAGGTGACCGGCTCGAAACGCTTACAGCACGTTTCGCGTGGCTCGACAGCACATCCCCGGCAATCCTCGCCATCAACGAAGCGCACAAGTCCGAACGACGAGCTCGCGACGGGCCCTAACACCCCACTTCGAACCTCACCCGGCCTCTCAGGCCTCTTCGGCGCGCCCAGAACTCGCTAGTAGCGTTTCGATTCGCGCCGATTTCTCACAGGCGCGCTCAGACCTTCGCGAATTCCCAGGAGATTCGGACACACAGGGCCACAGAATCGGGACAGCGCAAGATCTGCCGGCTTTCACGAACGAAACGGCGCACTTTCACGAATTACCCTACTGAGCGGGTGAGGGGAATCGAACCCCCGTATTCAGCTTGGGAAGCTGATGTTCTGCCATTGAACTACACCCGCGGATGGGGAAAGTGTACTCCGGTGTCGACGACACGTCAGGCAGCGAGGATGCTCACAAGACCCCACACGCTGACGACGGCGCCGACGGCCAGCAACCACCTTGCTCGGCCGATGTTGAACGGTGTGTCGACACCTTTTGGGGTTTTCCCTTGTTTGTGTTGGTAGAGGGCAAATGCGTTACCGAAGAGCATGGCCGCCCCGATTGCAAGCACGAATTGTGCGAGCAGATCGTCAAGCCCGAGGAATTCAAGAACGTCCATCGGCAAAACCGTAGCTGGCGAACGTCACGTCGGGTAGTCCGTTGGCTCGCGGGCGCACAGCACCTGGGGTTAGGCTGTCCCTGTTGCGTCGTGGATTCGAATTGCGCTGACTTCGGTACCATGAGAACTCGCATGGCACCCGTTATCGAGATCAAGAACCTCACCAAGTTTTACGGCGATGTTCGTGGTGTCGAAAACATCGATATCACAGTGAACCAAGGCGAGATCTTCGGGTTCCTGGGACCAAACGGTGCAGGCAAGTCGACCGCCATCCGAGTACTTCTCGATATGCTGAGGCCCACGTCGGGGACTGCGGCCGTCTTCGGACTCGACAGCCAGGCCGATTCGATTGAGATTCATCGACGTATTGGCTATCTGCCGGGCGAGCTTGCAATGTACGATCGAATGACAGCTCGGCAGATGCTGGGCTACTTTGCGTCGATCAGCGGCTTGGACAGTTTGTCAGAGATGCATGCGTTGGCTGATCGCTTCCAACTCGACCTCGATAGACCCTTTCGATCGTACTCGAGTGGCAACCGGCAGAAGGTCGGGTTGGTGCATGCGTTTATGGCTTCACCCGAACTTGTCATCCTCGATGAACCAACAACTTCGCTCGACCCCCTTATGCAGCAGGAGTTCTACCGACTACTCGATGAGTTGAAGGAGGAGGGCCGTACAGTGTTTCTCAGCTCGCATGTCCTCCCGGAAGTCGAACGCGTAGCGGATCGCGTCGCGATCATCCGCGCCGGCCACATCGTTGCCATAGAGCGTATTGTGGATCTGAAGGCGCAGGCTCGCAGAGTGATCGAAGTTACTTTCGAGTCACCGGTTCCGATGAACGAGTTTGATGGCCTGGGGTCGGTTGCAGACATCGCTGCACTCCCCGACGGGCGTAGCCTGTCTTTTACGGTTGTCGGGTCCATGGACGAGCTTGTGAAGGCGCTGGCACGTCATCCGGTGAGGAACATGGTGAGCGCTAACGGCAACCTCGAGGACGTGTTTCTTGAGTTCTACTCGGAGGCCGGGGGTCGCGATGCTAAGTAGCGTGTTCGGTAAGACTGTCTGGGATCGTCGCAAGTCCATCTTCTGGTGGATCGGTGGACTCGGATTTCTCGCACTTGTCACTATATTCTCGTATCCATCCTTCAAAGACACAGAGGGTCTCGAGGACATTTTCGAGAACATGGAACCAATGCTGGCCATGTTCGGTGTTGAAAGCGCCTCTGAATTGTTTTCACCTGTGGGTCTAATGAATGCGCGTCTGTACGAGTCGATCGGCATCCTCGTCGTTGGGGCGTTTGGTGTGTCCATGGGGACGGCTGCACTGGCAGGCGAGGAAGACAAGGGAACGATGGAGTTGCTCTTGATGCAGCCGATCTCGCGCACCTCGATCATCCTGCATAAACACGCGTCGATGATCGTCCTGCTCGGCGCCATCAATGTGTTTCTCGCGGTTGTACTGTTTGCCGGCAATCCGATCATGGACAATCTGTTGCCGGCCGACGGAATCCTTGCGGCGAATGTCGGGTCGGCGCTTGTTGGGTTCTTGTTCGGGTCCCTCGCTATGGCCATCGGTGGTTTGACAGGAAACCGGGGACTAACCAACGGCGTTGCGGCCGGGTACATGGCCGCCGCGTTCTTTTTTAACGGCATCGCTAACACTGTCGACTCGTTGAAGTGGACGCAGAAGCTCACTCCGTTCCACTGGTTTAGCCGGTCGAATCCACTTCAGAATGGTTTCCCCATGGGGGATTTCGCGGTACTCTTCCTGGTTGGGGTCGGTCTCGTCGGCATCGCAATTTGGGGATTCGGGCGACGTGACATAGTGGTGTAGCCCCACACCCGCCGCGGTGGAGTTCGTCGCGGGGCGAAGTGATTGGGGGACCGTTTCTCAACCAGATCGCGGGATCGTAGTCAAAACCTTCTACGCTTCACGTCCATGGCGATCGGATCAAAGAAACTCGTTTTGCTTGCCCTTGTCGCAAATGTCGGCATTGCCGTCATCAAGGGACTGGCGTTTCTTGTGTCCGGGAGTTCGGCGATGTTGGCTGAAGCAATCCACTCCGTAGCCGACTCGACGAATCAGCTCTTCTTGCTGCGCGGCGAGTCGGCATCTCGGCTGGCGCCAGATTCTCGTCACCCATTCGGCAGAGGGAAGGAGGCGTATTTCTGGAGTTTCATGGTCGCGGTGTTCCTATTTGTGGGCGGCGCGGTGTTTGCACTCGTTGAGGGTTACCGGCGTGTCTCGAATCCGCATGAAAGCGAGGGTGGCATCGTTCTCGCCCTGATTGTCCTCGGTATCGCCGCATTGTTCGAGGGTCTGGTTGCATTTAGACCAGCGTTGAAAGCTTTCAACGAAACCCGTGCTGGCCGGTCGATTGTCTCGACGGTCCGTGAATCCAAGGACACCGTATTGATCGTTGTTCTATTTGAGGACTCTGCAGCCGTCGTCGGCCTCGCTATTGCAGCCACCGGCCTGGTGCTTTCGGAAGTGACCGGCTGGGTGCAGTGGGATGGGATTGCATCGATTCTCATAGGCGTGCTTCTCGCTTCTGTCGCGTGGATTCTCGCCTACGAAATGAAGGGCTTGCTTATCGGGGAAAGCGCGGTGCGCGAAGATCGAGCTCTTATCAGAGCGGCGGCACTTAGCGTGCCCGCGGTGACCAGCATCTCACGGGTTCTCACCATGCAGCTCTCTCCGCACGAGATCTTGGTGAACATGGATGTTCGGCTCGACAGGGGGATGGCTGTCGAATCCGCAGAGGAGGCGATTGACGAGATCGAGGCGCGCATTCGTGAGAAGGTTCCGGACGCGACACGCATTTTCATAGAGCTGGAACCAGGCGAGTGATGGGCACCGCATCGGCGCCAGCGTCCTCAGCGAATCTCGGTCCGGGGTTTGACTGTCTTGGGTTAGCCCTCGAGTTACGTTGCACGATCACCTCCGTCCCATCAGACCGGTGGGAGATAGAAGAGGGTGGATCGGTGGGGGAACCCGAAGATGGTGACCTCGTTGTTCGAGCAGCAATACTGGCGGGTGGTCCGCCGTGTCGAATCTCGATTTCGAACGATATTCCGCGAGCCCGAGGCCTTGGCTCGAGTGCGGCGGTGATTACCGCGTCCGCCGCGGCCGCGTTCCGCGCTATCGGAGTTGAGCCATCCGACCGCGAGCTCTTTGCGATTGTGCAAGAGCTGGAGGGCCACGGTGACAACGCGGGTGCCTCAGTCTACGGAGGCCTAGTCGCCGCGTTCGGCGGTGAATTGGTCAGGTTGACGCTGCACCCTTCAATTCGGGTGGTGGCAGCCATACCGGACTTTGAGCTCAAGACCGATGCAGCCCGGAGCACACTGCCGTCCGAGGTAAGCCACGGTGCAGCGGTTCGCAACGTTGGCCGTGTTGCGTTTCTGGTCGAAGGACTGCACACCGGCAACAGGGAAGTGCTGGCAATGGCGCGCGGAGATGAGCTTCACGAAAGTTTCCGAGCTTCGCTTTCTCCTGTGACGGGGGAGCTCATTGAAGCCGCACTCAGTTCTGGGGCCCTCCACGCCTCGTGGAGCGGAGCGGGTCCCACGGCGCTGGCGTTCGTCACTGACGATCATGCGTCGGCGGTTGTCGGCGCGATGGAGGAAGCTCTCGGCGATCTCGGGCAGGTCCGCGAGCTCCAGGTCGCAACTACCGGCTGGCGGTAATTGCGACATCACCTGCAGGCCGGTTGCGTTCGATGGTCCAAGGTGGCCGAGGGTACGCCGTCAGAGTTCGCTAGACCCGAGGCGCTCCATGAGTGCGAATTCGATCGCGTCGGCCGTCTTTTGATACATCTCGAGTCCGCCGCCTAGCGGGTCCTCGATATCCATGTGCGCGGCCAGACGATTGACGGACGCGCCGAACAGTCGCTTCGAACTGCGAACCTGCGAGTCGGTCATGGCGAACACGATGTCCGCCCAATCGAAGTCAGTCTCAACGAGCGGTCTCGGCACATGGTCCACGATGAGATGGCCTGCGCCGCCGGCGGCAATCAGGGCGTGTTCGGAGACAGTGGAATTGTTCTCGACGTTGAGTCCTCGGCTGCGCCAATCGTGCTCAGGGTACCGGGATGCCCCAAGGGCCTCAGCCATTGGCGACCTGCAGGTGTTACCCGAACAGATCAGGAGCAATTTCACCGGCTCGCAGCGTTTTCGATAAGCGCCTCGAATATGAGACGGGAGTGCTTGTCGTCAACCTGGTCAAGGTATTCGGGATGCCACTGAACGGCGACCAACCACCACTGCGCGTCCTCGTGCTCAATTACTTCGATTACGCCGTCGTCAGAACGTCCCACAATTGTGAACCCTGTGCCGAGTTTGTCGACACTCTGATGGTGTATCGAGTTAACGAGAATAGTCGTCGCATCCGTGATCTCGGCAACTCGGCACCCAGCGTCGAGCTGAATAGTCTGGTGCGCGGTGAACACCCCATCACCCCTGACGGTGTGCTCGGTGCCGAATGTCGTCGGTATGTCAGCGATCAGTGTGCCACCAAATGCCACGTTAACGATCTGCAACCCGCGACATATTGCAAGGGTTGGCGTTTTCGACTTCGCAGCGCTGCGCGCCAGGGCGATCTCAAACGCGTCTCGTTCGTCGGAAACGCCGTAAAACGTGTCGGTTCGCTCGTCGCCCCAGACCTCGGGATTGACGTCGCCCCCGCCTGATAGGACAAGGCCATCGAGGGAATCGAGGAGCGCGTCGGTGTCTTCCACCGGCACCGGAGCGAGCGATACCGGGATACCGCCGGCGTGGACGATCGCGTCCCGGTAGGTGTGTTGCAGGCAATAGGCGCGCGACTCGCCACTCGAGGTCTTGACCAATCTAGGGCGCGAACTGATGCCAATGAGGGGTTTTGTCATAGCTCGACAGTCTACGATGTTGCGCCGTCCCGTGAACGTGTCGGCGTGAATTCAGCGCGGGCACTGCGACTCGGCTTGCACAATCGCGTGTGTTTCGCGAACCTATCAGTGTTGAGACCGCAAGGGCGATCTCTTCGGCACGACTTCCCTATCGATTTTGAGGTTTTCTGGATGAGTTCGCTGATAAAAAAGCGTCGTAAGAAGATGAGCAAACACAAGTACCGCAAGCGCCTCAAGGCCAACCGCCACAAGCACAAGTAGCTCGTCTTCAAGCCCCAGCATCACGCTGGGGCTTGTTGTTTGTTTGGGGAAGTCGGCGTCCGCACGAACGCCAATCTTTAGATGGTGACGGCGAGCCAGAACGTCAGAAGGCTCAGGGCAAGGATCGCACCCTGGATTGCGCCCCGCAGCGCTGCCGTGGTCCTCTTTGCGGTGATCTGGTGTACGACCACGAACCCGATCATCACGCCAACCACCTGCACTTTGGTGCCGAGCGGTCCGTCCGATAGTCGATACCCGAAGTCGTTCGCTTGGATGAGTCCCGTCACCACTGCAACACCCATTGCTACCCACGACAGACGACCGAACTGCCGTGCAGCAGCGCGGATGATTTCGATGTCGGCGCCGGCCCTGCGCATCGCCGGCACAAGGGCGGCCATGGTGATGAGACCGCCGACCCACACTGCGGCGCCCAGAAGATGGATCCACCGCACGACGTTCACGGATTATCGGCTGCTGTCTGGGTTCTGGCGTAGGAAGTCCTCGATCTCGTCGAGGAAGCCCTCAGCTTCCTCAGAGACCAATTGTTGGTTGATACCGGACTCATCCTCGTCTCGCTCTAGATTGGTGATGTAGTCGCTGAGATCTTCGGAGGCGCCGATAGCGCTTTCTACCTTGTCGAGGTATTGCCTGACGACGTCGTTGAGGTCAGCGAGATCAAGCGGGAGGCCGCTGATTTCGCTAGCCTTCTTGAGCAGAGCCAGCATCGCCTGCGGGTTCGGACTTGCCGCGAGGTAGTGAGGGGTGGCTGCCCAGAGAGATATTGCCGGGATCCCAACTTCTCGACAAGCTTCCATGACGACGCTGATGATGCCCGTGGGTCCCTCGTAGTTCGACGGCAACAGGTCAAAATGACCGACTCGTTCGGGTTGGGTTGCGACACCGATAATCGGCGTCGGTCTGCGATGCCCGACTTGGCCAATAAACGCACCGAGAAGGATCACCTGTTCAACGTCGTGCTCTACAAGGATGCTCGTGACTATGCGGGCATAGGTCCGCCAGCGGAAACTTGGTTCGTCGCCGGTGACAACGATGAGATCTTGAGGATGGTCGGGAATCTTCACGGCGTGAAACCGCGTTGTCGGCCACGACAACGATCGGTGACCACCGTCGTTCGCGGTGACAATGGGGCGGTGCTGCTGAAAATCGTAGAACTCGTCAGGGTCGATCACCGCAAATGGTTCGGTGCGTTTCCCAACATGAAGCGTGTAGGTCGCGGCGGACGATGCTGCTTCGCAAGCATCGTTCCATCCCTCGAACGCGATGATTGCCACAGGCTTGCGAAGACGTGGTTCGTGAAACCGGCGGACTGAATTCATGGGCGGTACGTTAGAGACTTTCGGAGGTTGTGTTTTGGTGATGAGCGTGGACCAGCCTTCGACGCCCTAAACATTCGAGAGGCGGCCTCGCGCTTGCGAAGGTTCACGCGGTGGCTAACTCATCGGATCGCCAGGCTCCTTGATCTCCGTTGCGCTAGAGCGTTGAGCGTCGCCCCCATGCGGATCGGTCGGACGTACCGTGTCTCGGGACGACAGCGGAGTCCGTCCGATGGTTACTGCATCGGTGAGAAACGGCGCAGTCGCACCGAGTTCGAGACGACTGATACGGATGACAGCGCCATGGCGCCCGCGGCGATCATCGGGTTGAGCAGACCGGCAGCAGCGAGCGGGATTGCTGCCGTGTTGTAGGCGAAGGCCCAGAACAGATTCTGCTTGATCACCCTGAACGTAGCGCGGGCGAGCCGCATGGCTCCGACCACAAGTTCGGGATCCGGTGAGAGAAGCACGACATCAGCCGATTCGATTGCAACGTCCGTGCCAGAGCCGACGGCGATGCCGATGTCGGCGGTCACGAGTGCCGCGGCGTCGTTGATGCCGTCGCCGACAAATGCTACCGCGCCCTTAGCGCTCAGCTCCCGGATCTTTGCAGCCTTCTCGTCCGGTCTTACCTCGGCAACAATGTCGTTGATCCCGAGCTGAGCACCAATGCGTTCAGCCGTGAGACGTCGGTCACCGGTCAGCATGATCGTCGCCATATGGTCGTTGTTGAGTTCCTTGACGGCCGTCACAGAAGTTGGTCGCAGAGCATCAGCGATACCGAGCACCCCGGTGCTCTCACCGTTCCACCCGACCATGACCGCGGTCTTCGCCTGATCGGCGAGCGTATCGATGGCTGCACGGTGATCATCCGAGACCTTCAGCCCGAGTTCACCAAGAAACTCTGGCGTGCCGATGGTCACTTCGACGCCTTCGGTCATGGCATGCACACCCCCGCCGGGTGTAGCGGTGAAGTTTGATGCCATGCCGATTTCGATGCCGCGCTCTTCGATACCTAGAACAATTCCGCGAGCAATCGGGTGTTCGCTGAGGTTCTCGACGGCCCCGACACGCCGAAGGAGCAGAGCTTGTTTATCAGAGATCACATCGGTGAGCGTCATCGCTCCGAGGGTCAGCGTACCTGTCTTGTCGAAAACGACGGTGTCGATTTTGTGGGCGCGTTGAAAAATGTCTGCGCCCTTGAACAGTATCCCAAGTTCGGCGCCGCGCCCCGAACCAACCATGATTGCGGTCGGAGTTGCCAGTCCTAGAGCACACGGGCAGGCGATGATCAATACGGCAATTGCGTTTTGTAACGCGGAGCCGAATTCAGCTCCAGAGATCATCCATCCCACAAAGACCGCCAGCGCCAAGCTCATTACTATCGGCACGAAGATGCTCGATATCTTGTCGGCAAGACCCTGAATCGGTGCCTTTGTGGCCTGGGCGTCTTCGACGAGACGAATGATCTCGGCGAGAGTCGTGTTTGGCCCGACGTGTGTCACCTCGACACGAAGGCTGCCGTTCTGGTTGACAGTCGCACCGATCACCTCGTCACCGGGTCCGCGTTCCACAGGTATCGACTCGCCCGTGAGCATTGACTCATCGACCGTTGACGTACCTTCGACGATTACTCCGTCGCAGGGGATGCGCTCCCCAGGTTTGACGATCACGATGTTGCCAGGGGCGAGTTCAATCGGATCGACCATCACCTCTTCGCCGTCGCGGAGCAGCCGGGCCTCGCGGGCACCAAGCTCGGCGAGTCTTGCGATCGACTGCGAGGCCCGGCCCTTGGCGCTTGCTTCGAAGAACCGCCCAAGAAGGATCAGTGTGATAATCATTCCTGCGGTTTCGAAGAAAACGTCGGTCTCTCGAACGATCGCTGCTAGCGACGCGAAATAGGCTGCGAGCGTGCCCACCGAAATCAGCGTGTCCATGTTCGCCGTCAGCGCTTTGAGTCGTGTCCATGCGGCCGTGTGGAATTGGCGTCCAAAGAAGAACACAACAATGGTTGCGAGAAGCGCCTGAAATACCAGCCAGGGGCGGCTGTCTGGGCCGAATATTGCGATTCCCATCAGCGGAACAGCAAGGGCGGCGGAGCCCATAACAAGTTTGAGTTGGTGTCGAGCCTCGGTGGCGAAACGTTCGGTTGGGGAGATCCGTTCGTCGCCCTCTGCAAGCGCCTTGATCTTGTAGCCGATCTTGCCAACAGCGGCTTCAAGCGCCTCGATGTCGGTGTCAGCAGAGATGGTCGCCCGTGCCTCTTGGCCAGCAAACGAAACGACGGCATGATCGACGCCCTCCTGCTTGCCGAGCACGCGCTCGATCCGGATGGCGCACGACGCACAAGTCATGCCATCCACATCGAAGATGATGGTGTCGGTTTTTGCCATTGTTATTGAGCTACGTCGTAGCCCTGAGACTCAATGGCATCGATGATCGTTTCGGTGGTGAGCGATTCGGCAAAAGCGATGTCGACCGTGCGCTTGTCGATGTTCACTTCAACCGTGTCCACGCCGTTGAGTTCGGAAACTGCGCCTTCGATCGAGGTCTTGCAGTGGCCGCACGAAATATCGAGTACGGAAAGGGTGACACTGGTCATAGTGATATCTCCTGGTTTGGTCCGGTAACTCCGGGTGTGTACCGAAGCGTTTCCATAAGTTCGTCGACGATTTGTTCGACGCGATTCTCTCGAACGGCGTCCATCACACAGGTCTCAACGTGGTTCTGCAACAGAACTCGGTTCACTTTCTCAAGAGAACCTTGTACTGCAGATACCTGTTTCATCACGTCCGGGCAGTATCGTTCGGCTTCGATCATTTCGATGACAGCGTTGACATGTCCGCTGATCGTTTTGAGTCTGAGTAGTGCCGCCTTTTTGTGTTCTTCCTTCATGGAAGCAGTCTACCACGATTTCTATTCCCCCACCCCCCCAGGGGTAGGGTAGGTGAGTCCCCCGTTTTTCCGGTGGCCGAGGGCTTGCGGTACCATTTGGGGCAGCACAAGGAGTCCACGTTGTCATTCCCGGTCATTTGTTCTATAGCTCGCACCCCGATTGGACGGTTCAACGGTGTGTTTTCGCCGCTCAGTGCAGTGGATCTCGGTGGCATCGCGATTGCGGCGGCGCTTGAGCGGGCGACCATAACGGGGGATCAGATCGACGAGGTGATTTTCGGGCATGTTCTTCAGGCCGGTCAGGGGCAGATAACCTCCCGTCAGGCAGCCGTAAAGGGCGGGATACCGATGACGGTTCCCTCGACGACTGTGAACAAAGTGTGTCTCTCGGGGATGACTGCCATTGCCGATGCGAGTCGGCGAATTCGTCTCGGGGAGGCTTCGTTCATTGTTGCGGGCGGCATGGAATCAATGTCGAACGCACCTCACGTTTTGCCAAACGCTCGCACGGGTGTCGGATATGGTGATGCGACTTTGGTCGACATTCTCACGCACGACGGGTTGTTTTGTGCGTTTGATAGCTGTCTCATGGGCGAGTCTTCGGACCACAAAAACGCCAGTCTCGGTATTGACCGCGAAGTACAGGATGCGTGGTCGGCGCGCTCGCATCAACGTGCCGAGGCAGCGACTGCATCTGGTGCTTTCGACGAAGAGATCGTGCCCGTTTCGGTGCCCCAGCCGCGCGGTGAAGCACTCCTTGTCTCCCAAGATGAAGGTTTTCGCCCGGGCATGACCGTTGCGAAGTTGGCGACATTGCGAGCGGCGTTCGTACCAGACGGAACGATTACGGCGGGGAACGCCTCCCAGATATCTGATGGTGCTGCGGCACTCGTTGTTGCAGACCGTGTGGCCGCCGAACAAGCAGGTCTTCCGATTCTTGCCGAGATCTTGGGTTATGGGCAAACCGCTGGTCCCGATGCCACGTTGCAGGAGAGGCCGGCAGAAGCGATCCGACTCGCGGCCAAGTCAGCGCAGGTCTCTATTCGTGACATTGACCTTTTCGAGTTCAATGAGGCGTTCGCCTCGGTGGCATATTGGGCGGGTAAGTCGCTGGATGTTTCTGACGAAATAATCAACGTCAACGGCGGTGCCGTTGCGTTCGGCCATCCGCTCGGTGCGACGGGAGCCCGCATCGTTGTTACTCTTGTCAGTGCGCTGCGAAGCCGCGGTGGTGGAATTGGTGGGGCGGCGCTTTGCGGGGGAGGCGGTCAGGGAGATGGGCTGATCGTGCGTGTTGTCTGACCGTCTCGCATCAATCGAGGGAGAACAATGAGTGACGCACCAGATCGGAACCTAGCCATGGAGTTGGTCCGCGTGACCGAAGCGGCGGCCGTGGCAGCTTCCCGGTGGCAGGGTCGTGGGGACAAGAACGCTGTCGATCAGGCTGCTGTGGACGCCATGCGGGCGATCCTGGCAACCGTTGAAATGGACGGCATTGTTGTTATCGGCGAGGGTGAGAAGGATGAAGCCCCGATGCTGTACAACGGTGAGCGTGTCGGTAACGGCAACAAACCCGAGGTCGATGTCGCCGTTGACCCGGTCGACGGCACAACCCTCACTGCCCGCGGCGCCGACGGGGCCCTTGCAGTGATTGCCCTCGCAAGCCGAGGATCCATGTTCTCACCCGGTAGCCTTGTATACATGGACAAGATTGCAGTCGGCGAACAAGCTGCCGGCTCCATAGATATCGAGGCTTCTATCGAGCACAACATTGTTCGGGTCGCCAAGGCGCTGGGCAAAGGTGTTGGGGATGTCACGGTGATGATTCTTGATCGCCCCCGGAACGAGGCGACGATCCGCGAAGTGAGAGCGGTCGGCAGCCGGTGTGCGTTAATCACGGACGGTGATATTGCCGGCGTCATCGCCACTACGAAAGCTGATTCGGGTGTGGACATGTTGCTGGGCATCGGAGGTTCCCCCGAAGCGGTGACCGCGGCGTGCGCCATGAAGGCGCTCGGTGGTGAGCTGCAGTGCAAGATTTGGCCGCGCAACGACGCAGAGCGCCAGTACGCGGCCGATAACAGCATCGACCTCGACCGGGTTCTCCTGACGCATGATCTGGTGGCGAGCGACGACACCTTCTTCGCTGCAACCGGGGTGACGCCCAGTGCATTGCTCAACGGGATTCAAATGTTTGGTAACACGGCCCGCACCCATTCGGTTGTCATGCGGTCCCGGACCGGAACGGTCCGCTTCGTGGAGGCGATCCACCGCTTCGACCGGGTAAAGTCTCTCTAACATCCCTTGGGATTGGAGGGTCGGCGACGTCAGGCCGTAGCCGAACCCTGCACGATCGACGTTAGCCGATCGTCATATTGGGGACCGACGACTGACCAATCGAAGAGGCCCACAGAGGACCGCAGCAGCCCGCTCGTCTCAGAGCGCTCAGGTGCACTGCCCACTAGGTCGACCAGCCGTTGGATAAGGTGCGGGGTATTGTCGAACAGAACTCGATCTTGAAGCTCGCTCGGTATTCGTTCTGGGTAGACGACGCGGTTGGGAAGGAGGGGGGTTGCCCCTGCGTAGATAGCCTCGGTCACAGCAATGCCGAAGAACTCATGGTCCGCAGTTGAAACGACAATGTCCGCTGATCGAAGCAAGCGCCGGTAGAGGCCTGTATCTGCAAAGCCTGCCTGGACGGTGCGCTCACCAAGAAATTCGATGAGATTCGTAATGATTTTTGGTGGCGAGGCGGGCGATTCTCCGAGGAAGGCCACTCTGAAGTCGACGCCGGCACTGACCAACCCACGCAGCGCGACATCGAGCTGGCTGAGGCCCTTGTCATACTCCCACCGCTGGTTCCAAACGATGAGCGGAGGTGAGCCTGATGTTCGCGGTATGTCGTCGAACGGTTCGAGGTCGACACCGAGCGGCATGACGAGCGATCGGGATTGGACACCATCTACGAGAGCGGTGTGCGAGTCTCCGCGATATCTGCCGAGGACGCCGGGGATGCTGGCGTACCAACTGTCCAGATGGAACCGGGAGTTGAACCACACCTCGTCCGCGACAAGTGTTGCGGCCCAGTTTGTCAGTACGTGTTCGACATCGGGCGCTCGTCCCTCGCGCAACGGGTACGTCAGTTGGTTCTCGTGCATGTACTGAACAACCGGTGTCCGACCCAAAAAAGCGCGCGTGGCGCCGAGGAATCTAGCAGTGTCGAGCAGCGACGACGCGATGATGGCATCGAATTCGCCAAGACCCCCGGCTTGGTCCGCGAGCGTTGCCCATGAGCCACGCATCCTCCACTTCCACGAGTGCCCGGCGTGCCCCAGAACAGTCACGTCATGTTCGGAATGTTGTGCATACCCCTCGGCCCAGGCTTGGTGGGAGCCACCCAGAAAAGGCTCAACAAGAAGGATCCGCATGTCACATCTCCAGGCGACCTGAGAGTGCTCGACCAAGAGTGACTTCGTCTGCGTAGTCGAGGTCACCACCGACTGGGAGACCGCTCGCCAGGCGGGTCACGGTGATCTTGAGCGGCTTTATCGATCGAGCCAAGTACATCGCTGTCATGTCGCCTTCAACCGTGGGGTTGGTGGCAACAATTACTTCTGTCACTCCTTCATGATCGAGGCGGGAGAGGAGTTCTTTGATTCGTAACTCGTTGGGGCCGATTCCTTCGATTGGAGAGATAGATCCGCCGAGCACGTGGTACCTCCCATGAAACTGGTTGGTTCCTTCGAGGACCGCAATGTCCTGAGCGCGTTCGACAACGCACAGCACAGTCGGGTCGCGTCGCAGGTCAGCGCAGATCGAACACAGTGTTTCTGCCGTCATGTTGAAACACTGGCTGCACAGCCTGATCTTTTCTTTGAGATCGACGATCGCCTCTGACAGGCGCACCGCATCGACGTCGTCGATGTTGAGGATGTGGAACGTCAGCCGCTGAGCGCTCTTACGGCCGATTCCTGGAAGTCGTGCGAACTCGTCGATAAGCCGTTGTACCGGCGGCTCAAACATCAGCCCAGGAGGCCACCGAGGCCCATCCCCCCGGTAAGACCACCCATTGCCGAACTCGCGTCCTGCGCTGCGGAAGCCATTGCCTGGTTCACCGCAGCGACGACGAGATCGCCCGCCATCTCGGGGTCTTCGGGGTCGAGTGCTGACGAATCGAATACCACCTCGAGAAGTTCACCCGAACCGTTCACCGTCGCCTTAACGACACCGCCACCTGCAGTGCCTTCATAGGTTCTGTCGGCGAGTTCTGACTGAGTCTTCTGGAGCTGTGCTTGCATCTGCTGCGCTTGCGCCATGAGCTGGCGCATGTCTTTTGGCATGCGTCCCATGGACACGAGGTTAGCGCATTGCAGTGGTTTCCCTGGTGTCGCCGGCGCCGTGGTCGGCGCTGCTCGTGGGTGTATCGGCGTGGGTGCGAGTATCGTGGAGTCATGCTCCCGTACAATCTCGATCACGTGGCCATTGCGGTCCATGATCTCGACGCCGCTATCGATGGTTACCGCACGATGTTCAACATTGATGTGCTTCATCGTGAGGTGGTCGCGGATCAGGGTGTCGAAGAAGCGATGCTCGCGGTCGGTGGGTCGCATGTCCAGTTGCTTCAAGCGTTGAGTGATGACAGTCCGGTTGGCAGGTTTGTCGCTGCGAACGGAGAAGGGCTACACCACATCGCGTTTGCGGTCCCTGACCTTGCTTCTGCGCTGGAGCACCTCAAGGAGCAGGGTGCAAGGCTGATCGATGAGACTCCGCGTACCGGAGGCCGGGGTGCCAAGATAGCGTTCGTACATCCACTCGAACTAGCCGGAACGCTGATCGAACTTGTCGAGGTAGCCGATGGATAGTGTTGAAATCACTGGCGGTGCGGGACCGCACGAAGCCGCGGCGGTGATGGCGGCCATCGTTCAGTCGATGCAAGAACAGGCTGCGGCGAGTTCGATCGGTGAGGTTACCGCACGGCCCTCGGGCTGGCAGCGCGCAGATGACGATCCCGCTGTTTGGCGCCCGACCGGACACGATCGGTCTGGGCTGGAACCCAGACGCGGGGAGTAAACGGCGACCCAGCGATGATGCGTTCCGTCCCCACGTCAGAATCTGCGCAACCATGACCTGGGACGTCGACGTATACGACCTCCATGCCGAGGCTCTTGTGAGGCTAGCAACCGTACTTGTCGGCCCAGATCGTGCTCCTGAGGTTGTGTCCCGGGTGGTGCTCCAAACTCTTGTACGCAGACCTTTGGCCGATCTCGACAATCCGGCGGTTGTTTCTTTTACGGGAGGTTGTCCGCGAGGCTCAAAGCAGGAGCCGGCAGGGTCTGTCGAACAAGCAGGACGTACCTGTCATTCCTGCGCCCACGATCGGTACCAGGTTGTTGTTGGAGATGCCGATGAAGCAGCGTGCTGCTGTGTACTTCGCATACTGGGTGGGCCTCAGCTCGTTCGAAACTGCGGGCATCCTGAAGGTCCGACCGTTCACCGTTCGTCGCTTTTTGAGTATGTCCCAGCGTCGGATGCGTGAGTCGGGATCCGACAAAGGGGAACACGGACATCCATGGGTACGTGCAGAGTTTCGTGAGGCGCTGAAGCCAATCTTGGCCAAAAGTCCGCGGGAAGAGAGTTACGAGAGGATTCGCTCAAGGGTGTTGCAAACACACAGACGTCAGCGTTTGCGGACCTTGGTTGCAGTTGCGGTCGGTATCGCGATGGTGGTTGGAGTGGGTGCGCTTGTTTCATCGGAGCAACGCAAATCGGCGCAACCCTCGCCCGATGCGGTACCCGCATCGACGACGGTGGTGACGGTGGCGGAGAGTTCGACAGCGATCTCAAAAGGAGGCATCACCATCACCGCGCCCGGTCCGAGTCCACGGCCAGCATCCGACACTCTGTGCTGCGCAGGCGATCCGTTCGGATTCGGTACCTCGATCGGTGCCGATGGCCTTACCGTTGCACTCCAGAACGAGCTGTTTGGTGCGCTCGCGGGCGTAGAGATCCCCGGTGTGGACACGGTCGTCGCTCAAGGTGGAAAACCAGTTGGTGTCATCAAGACGACGGACGGTGTCTTCGCTGCTTTCGCTTCGGGCTCGACTCCGTGGGTGGAGGTCGTAACGCGAAAGAACTGGGGGTGGATCACAACCGTACGCCTCGTGTGGACGGGTCTACCCGACGACACTGCTGTGGTCCGACTTTCAATGTCCGGCGCTGCCAGCGTTCTCCAACGTCCCGTTGGTCAGACTGTATTCTTCGACATCCCCAGACTAGGTTGGGATCAGATCGCCACGCTCACAGCGTTCGACAGCTCTGGAAAACCGACCGCCGTGAGTAGGGTCGAACTCGAAGGCGGCGGGTGTTCCGGTAGGTTGTCCGACGTACCGTTTCCAGATCGCACCTTGCCTGACGACATTGGTGCGGTCCGCAACACAATTCTTGATGCAGCATTAGGTGTGAAGCTTCCTTGATCGACGAGATTCTGCGTCAGCGTCCCGGCACCACGATCTCTGTCAACGGTGTTGCTCGTATTGGTGGCATGTCACGCTTCGATCTTGATTTCCCCATCATGTTCAACATCGGGCTGGCGTTCACGGAGCCGTGGAACATCGAACCCGGGGCCGCCGGAGATATCTTCGTATGGACGCTCGAAACCGACGACACCACAGTGCAGATAGAGGTACCGCTTGTGCCGCGACCCGACAACAGTCGTCCGGTTCTAGCGATCCGCGGTCTTGTTGTGGACGTCATGACGGCTCTGCGCGCGGTGGAGCCACGGATTCAACCGTCATCCGTCCCTCCCCATTCATTAGTCGGATTCACCATCCCTGGAGATGACGATCCTCTGTCGCTGTGGGTCTGGGCAATCGGCGACGATGCAATTGTCGCTGTTGCCCTCTCAGGTCTCGATGCATTTCCTCCTCCGATAAGTGTCATTGAGACCGCGATCGGTCCGATCGAGACTTACGACCTGCGCGTCGGTGACCGCGAAAGCGACCTCGTCGTAGCGAGGGGGGTCTGCGAGTATTTCCAGGTGGCGATTGCGTCGGGGAGCGGCAAACCCCGCGCCGACCTGCTTGAGCGTGCTGTCGCTGCTATCGACTGCCGATAGCAGACAGCGCGCTGACCCTCGACCCTCACGTTGCCTGATGGTTCAGCTTGTGGCCATGCCGAGCATCTGCCACAAGCGATTGCTGCTCGGTACGCCGGCGCATAGTGCTGGGTGGGTATGTTCGGCACCTACCCCGTTTGGCTGTGCGGCTAGCCCGTAACGCGTTCGGAACGATTCTGTTGGAACATCGCGACTGGCGAACCCTGTAGGCCCGATGGGGTCTCTGCGATTTCGGGTGTCGCGATTCCGACGAGTTCGACCGTGAAACAGAAGCGGGATCCGGTTGGGAAGCGTGGTTCGAACCACAGATCCCCGTTCATTGCTCGTAACAGCTTGCGCGCAATCGGCAGACCGAGACCGACGCCCTGCTCGGCGCGACCGCTGCCTTTTGAGCCCTGTTCAAAGTGCTCGAAGATCTTGGCGCGGTGGTCTAGTGGAACACCTGGCCCGTTGTCTGAGATAACTACCTTGTAACGATCGCCCGACGCCGAACCTTCAATGAGGACTTGGTCTCCGCCGTACTTGCGGGCATTCTCGAGAAGATTCCTAAGTACTTGTTTGACTCGTACGTTATCCGCAAAGACCGTGACGCCACGGGGGACGGTGATAACGAATTCCTTTTCGGACTCACGGAAGATCGCCTCCGCGATTTTCAACGCTTCGTCCCCAATGTCGAACTCTGCGGGGTCCATGCGGAGCTGTCCCGCCTCAAGCCGCGGGATAACGAGTATGTCTTCCACGAGGTCTGTCAGGTGTGTGGTTTCTTCACGAATGATTGCGAGGAACTCATTGATTTCGGCGGCCTCAAGCACATCCCAGCTCTCTGTGAGCGTGTCGGTGAAGCCCTGGATCGACGTCAGCGGGGTTCGCAGCTCGTGGCTAACCATCGAAACGAATTCGTTCTTGATCGCGGACGCCCTACGCTCGGATTCGAGTGCTTCGAAATGCGCTTTCTTCGCTCGGTACAGAGCGACGCCGGCGGATATCAAAAGTTGTGCAACGTAGATCGTGAGAATCGTGGTCACTAACCACGCGAACACAACGGATATCGTGTTGAGCATCGAGTCGAACAGCACAATTGGGATACCCCACATCGCGGCATACGAAATGGCCCCGAGCGCTTGGGGGGCGGGTAGCAGAAGCAATGCGGACGTGAGTGTATAGAGGATTCCCGCAACGACCACTGCCGGTTCGACGCCGTTAATGAACAATCCCGCGGCGGTGATTGTGATGTCGAGGACTAGGGGGTACAGGGCTGATTCGCCATGTGATAGCCGCCACAACGCGTCCCCTGTCATGACGACGCCCGCGCCTAGAACGAGTCCAGCGCCAGGGCCGCCGAGAATGAAAATGGCCAGCGCACCGAGCAGCACGAACACGCCGGCAATCGCTCGTACGGCGTTGTATGCCGTGCGTACGGCGGTGTAGCTAATCGGTGCTGCGAACCGCGCAACCAAAGTATCCGGCATGTTCACTGTTCCTTCCTTGCTGGTGTATCGGCACGCCGACATGCAAGGTGAAGCAAATCAGCGGCTGGCTTGCTCTAGTAGATGTTGCAGCGCTAGGTCTGATACGGAGAGATCTCCTAAGCCGATCCCGACTTTGATGTCTGGCTTGTACGTGCCGTGAAAGTCGGAGCCTCCAGTGGCGGCTATTCCGAGATCCGTGCAAATCTGTGCAACGTGCTCGCGCAGGTCTTGGCTGTACTCGGTGTAGTACGCCTCGATACCGCCTAGGCCCGCATCGGCGAGTTCTGAAAACGCATGCGCGTAGTCTGTCGCATCGAGGCCCAACGTGTGTGGGTGAGCAATCACCGGCACTGCGCCCGACTGACGCGCAAGCTCAACCGCTTCGAATGCGTCAAGCCGGGTGCGGGCAACGTAGCCGGGTTGTCCCGTTCCCAGCCATTTGTTGAATGCTTCCGACATGGTCGTGACGACACCTTTGTCGACAAGTACTTTTGCGAAATGTGGCCGCCCCATTGACCCCTCACCGGCGACGGATGCGACTTCGGCCATTGTGATGTCGATCCCATTGGCCTGCAACGCTGAAATGATCTGAATGTTGCGCGAAGCACGCCCCTCCCTGACCGCAACAAGTTTGTTCTGAAGCGGACCCTCTTCGTCTTCGAGGAAATAGACCAACAGATGCATGGCCGATCCTTGCCAATCGACCGACATCTCGACGCCTGCAATGAACTGCAGGTCGTTGGCCTCCGCCGCTGCCCGAGCCTCTGGGATGCCCTCAAGGATGTCGTGGTCTGTGAGCGCTATCCCCGTGAGGCCAGTCTCAACCGCCAATTCGACGATTTCGCTCGGCGTGGCACTTCCATCCGAAAAGTTGCTGTGCAGGTGGAGATCAACTGCCACTGGTCGTCGTGGTCGTTATGACCGTTGTCGTCGTAACCGACGCCGCGTCGTTGCCGGTAAAAATGGTGATGAGCCCAATCACGACCGCGAAGGAAACCGCGATTTTGGCGACTCTGATGGCGGTCGCCTTCACCGACGCGATCCTTGCTGCCTTAGCCTCGACAGCTCGTTTGGCATCACGGTTTGCCCGCTGGCGTTCTCGTTTCGTAGTTCCCATTCGGCAAGAGTACCCAACCCAGAGTTGGGGCGCGTTAGCGGCTGTGCAGAGACGGGTCGCGCACCTCTAGCGGGGTCCCTAACCGAGGGGCACGATGGTTATCGATTCGATGTAGATGGTCTCGAGCGGTACGGAAAGCTCGCCTTGAATGTTCACACCCAGGGGCACGTTTTCAATGTTGGCTAGCACGTCGAGACCCTCGGACACCCTGCCGATCACCGTGAACTGCGCGGGTAGGTGGCTCGCATCTCCAGTCACGATAAAAAATTGCCCGCCCGTCGTACCGAACCCTGCGTTCGCCATCGCGACGACTCCGGCTTCGTAGACGAACCCATCGGCGGGAAACTCGTCGGGAAGCGTGTATCCGGGACCACCAGTACCGGTGGCCGTCGGGTCGCCCACCTGGACCATGAAGCCGGGTATCACACGATGTGACACGGTGCCGTCGTAGTAGCCGGCGTCTGCAAGGAAGACGAAGGAGTTCACGGTCCGGGGCGCGAGTGACGGGTCAAGCTCAAGCAGAATTGGGCCACATGACGTGTTGAGCGTTGCGAGGAGTTTGACCCCTTGGTCGAGACCCATATCGTCCGGCGCGCTGAAGCTCAATGAACGCGTTTCAGGCGGTGTGTCTGCGCCGCATGCCGTCGGCTGCCGGCGAAACTGCTCGTACGACGCTGGGGGCCGTTGAAATGGTTGGGTGGTGGTCGTCGCGAGGGTGATCTGCGTCGGCGCTTGTGAAGTGGTTGCCGCTGTTGTCGTCGTGTCGGCACCGCCTCCGCAAGCCGAGATGAGGAGCACGCCGGCGACGAGCCTTGGTCGAAGTCTCTTGATAGCCATGCGAATAAGCATAGGAGCGCACCGGGGCCATACAGCTTCGTGGTTGATGTTCTGGCCAATGGCTGGGCGGACAAATGGATGGCGGAGCGAGTGTCAGAAATCGTTCTTGTGTGTGCGTGTGCACGCTGAGCCGAAACAGCAGCGGTCGTGCGTCCGTTGAGCCGATCGGCGTTGATCGTTCGAACTCGCAGCGCATCATGGTGCCAGTCGTTGGTGGGTTGGTGTATCTGTTTACCGACCTACACTTCCAGACCATGGTCTTGGTCGTACAGAAGTTTGGTGGTACCTCGGTCGGCGATGCGAAGCTGCTCACGAACGTTGCTCGTCGTATCGCTGAAACCTTTCGTGGTGGTAGTCAAGTCGTCGTTGCGGTGTCCGCCATGGGCAGGTCTACCGACGAATTGATCGCTCTCGCCGGCGAGGTGAGTTCAAACCCGCACCCTCGCGAACTGGACATGCTGCTTACGGCTGGCGAACGTATTTCGATGGCCTTGCTGGCAATGGCGCTTGACGACCTTGGCGTTCCTGCCGTGAGTCTCACGGGTTCCCAGGCTGGCATTCTCACCACTTCGACTCATGGTCAAGCTGAGATCATTGACATCCGCGCCGACCGCGTGCGCGAGGGGATTGAGGCCGGCAAAGTGGTGATCGTTGCCGGATTTCAAGGCGTAGACCCGCGTTCAAGGGACGTCACAACTCTCGGCCGTGGCGGTACCGACGCAACCGCGGTTGCGTTGGCGGCTGCGTTGGGGGCAGACTTCTGCGAAATCTATACTGATGTCGACGGGGTGTTCACAGCCGATCCGCGCGTTGTCTCTGATGCCAGCTTGTTATCAGAAATCTCTTTCCAAGAGATGCTTGAGCTGGCGACTGGGGGTGCGGGGGTACTTATGGCACGCTCGGTCGAGGTTGGCCGCCGCTATTCAATACCGATTCATGTTCGCTCATCGTTCCATGATGGAGAGGGTACCTGGGTCAAGGAGAAAATGATGGAGGAAGCGATAGTTCGTGGAATTGCTCACGATAAATCGGAAGCAAAGGTGACGATTCAAGGCCTTGCGGACACGCCCGGCATTGCTGCAAAAGTATTCGAGCCTCTCGCGCAGGCCGGGGTCACCGTTGACCTCATCGTGCAGAACGTTTCGACCGACGGTGTCACGGACATTTCGTTCACTGTGCCCAAAGTTCAGGTGGAGAAGGCACGCACGACCGCGGAGGCGATCGTTGCCGGTCTTGGAGCGGGGGGCGTTGATGTCGATGAAGCCATCGGCAAGGTTTCCATTGTCGGCGCAGGAATGAAGAACGAACTCGGTATCGCCGCCAAGATGTTTCGTATTCTTTCGGACCACAACATCAACATCGGCATGATCGCTACATCCCCGATCCGCATTTCATGTATTGTCGCCGAACACCGCACCGAGGACGCCGTACGAGCGCTGCACGCGGGATTCAAGCCGATTCTTGAGCCGCAGGAAGAGTCATTGTGAACGGCATCAGCAAACCGTCAGTCGCGATTGTCGGTGCAACGGGGGCCGTTGGCACCACGATGCTGTCAATTCTTGTCGAACGCGACTTCCCGCTGACATCACTCCGGTTGTTGGCTTCGCATCGTTCCGCTGGGAAGGTTGTCTCGACGCCGTGGGGAGATGTCACGATAGAAGACCTCGCGACCGCAGATCCCGCGGGCATTGATATAGCGCTCTTTTCAGCCGGCGGTGCGCGCTCCAAAGAGTACGCACCGCAGTTCGCGGCCGCCGGAGCTGTCGTGATCGACAACTCATCTGCGTTCCGAGCTGATCCGGATGTACCTCTTGTGGTCGCTGATGTCAACGACGACGCTATCTATGCACATGCTGGCATTGTCTCAAATCCGAACTGCACGACAATGGCGCTGATGATGGCGGCAGGTCCTCTTCACCGAGCAGCCGGGATTGATCGGATGGTGGCGACGTCGTTTCAAGCGACCTCAGGATCAGGTCAAGAGGGTATTGAGGTTTTGATGCACGAGAACGACATCCTCTCCAAGGACGCTGACGCGCTCGGAAACGGCACCTGGACGGACCCCGGATCAACACTCTATTCGCGGCCGATCGCGTTCAATGTCCTTCCCCATCTCGGCACGATCGTTGATCAGCACTACACCGACGAGGAGTGGAAGTTGGTGACCGAGACACGCAAGATCCTTGGTGCTAGTGGGATCAGGGTCGAACCAACTTGTGTGAGGGTTCCTGTCGCGGTTGGTCACTCGATTGCCGCAACAATGTTTTTCGATCGTCCCGTCGACCGAAATGAGGCGCTCGCGATCCTCGCCGAAGCCCCCGGGATAGAAGTGTGGGGCGATGAGAAAGTCCCGACTCCGCTGGATGCGGCCGGGATTGATGAAACTCTGGTCGGGCGAGTTCGCGACACGCTTGGCGAAAAAGGTGGTATCAACCTCTGGGTCGTCAGCGACAACCTCCGCAAGGGGGCGGCTTTGAATACGGTTCAGCTCGCCGAATTGCTACTCGCCTAATGATGCGCGCTAAGCCTGCCGATACTCTACGCTAAGGACCGTCAGGCGCATTGGAGTCCGTCATGGAGACAACCTCTACTATCACGATCGATCGTCCCGTCGACGATGTGTTTTCGTACGTCTCTGACGTGTCGCGCATGCCTGCTTGGATGACCGGTGTTACCGCGGCGAAGATGGTCACGGATGCCAAGGAGAAAGGCGCCAAGTTCGTTGCCACATACCTGGTTGCGCGCCGACCCGTTGACCTTGAGTTCAAGATCACGAAGTGGGAAGCCAGAAAAGTGTTCGGCTTTGCCTCCTCAAAGGGTCCGATGTCTTTCAAGGGTCGTCTCGAGTTCAGCGGGAACAACGGCTCCACCGAAGTGACGTCGGTGATTGAATCCGGCCCGGATAGCTTGGCGAGTCGCCTACTCTTTTTCATCGGCGGTCCGCTGCTCAAACGGTCAATGCGCCGACGCCTCGACAGAGAACTAGAAGCCCTAAAAGCCGCCGTCGACGCATAACCTGGTGCCGGACGCGCTACGTGCGTTCCACTTTGATGCGATCTATGCGATTGCGGTCCATCCGAAGGACGGTCAGCTCCAGATTCTTACCCGCTTCGATGCGGTCACCTTCGGCCGGGATTCGGCCGCAGAGATCCAGAAACAGTCCCGCCATCGTCGAGTACGGCCCATCAGCGATCTCAACGCCGGTCGCCGTGGCCAGGTCGTCTACGTCTACCCGCCCGTCTGCGATCCATGTTCGTAGTCCGAGCGGCACAATCGCCGGGGCTCCCGGGTCGTACTCGTCCTGAAGCGTGCCAACAAGCTCCGCTATCAGGTCCTTTATCGTGACAATCCCCTCGATGCCGCCGTGCTCGTCGGTGACCACTGCAAATGCCGACCTGTTGGTCCGCAGCGTTTGCAGCGCCTCGAGGATCGGTGTGGACTCTGGGATGTATAGCGGTTGTCTGAGCAAACGCCGGATCGCTTCGGATGTGGCGCCCTCTCCGAGCAGCAGCACGTCCTTCACGTAGAGAATGCCGAGTACGTCCTCGACGCTAGTCCCGGTCACGAGGTAGCGGCTGTGACCGGTTGCGGACACCAATTCGCGCACGTCGCGCGCGGTGACGGGCGCGACCATCGTTGCCAGGTCCACCCGTGGTGTCATGACGTCGCGCACCGGTTTCTCAGCGATGGCGAATAGGGAGTCAATGATTTCACGTTCGACGGTTTCGATGCCGCCTTCTTCGTGGCCGAGGTCGGCCAGCGCCAGGATGTCCTCCTCAGTGACGTTGCTCAAGTCCGTATGGTCACTAGATCCGAAGATCTGCAGGATCCGTTGGGTGATCGCAGTGAAGAACGAGGCTATCGGGGCCAATGCAATCGACAGCCGGTAGATCGTCGGCGCAACGACGAGCGAGAACCTTTCAGGAGATCGTCGGGCCAACGTTTTCGGTGTGATCTCACCAGCGATGAGGATCACGACCGTCACCAAGACAGTGGCGACGATTGGTCCCCGGGTCGTCCCCAGCAGATCGATGAACAATGCGGTCGCAATGGCGGTGCCGAGGATGTTGACGGCGTTGTTTGCGACAAGGAGGGTCGACAACAACCTCTCCGGGTTGCTCACGAGCTGTTGGACTCGGAGTCCGCGACGCCCCCGGTCTGCGAGCTGGTGCACCCTTTCCTTGCCGAGGGACATCAACGCCGTCTCGGACCCGGAAAAGAACCCCGAACCTAACGTGCTCAATACGAGGATGATGATGTAGGCAAGACGAAGGTTCATGATTGAGTCGGGGAGCCGCGCCTCTGTATTGCTCTATATCTCGGGGCTTGAAACGCAGCTACGGATGGCGGCACGTAGTTCGTGCGGGTCGGTTGGTTTGGTGACCCATGCAGCCGCACCTGCTCGCTTGGCGATGAACGCATCGGCGGCTCGGTCGATCAATATCACGACCGGCGTCTCTGCACCATTTTTTGTCGAGGCGTCTCGCACAGCCCGGGCTACCGCCATGCCACCCATTGCGGCGATCTGTAGATCGACCACCGCGACGTCAACACGGTTCGCGACCGTCGCGGCCGCAGCGGTCTGGGGATCCTCGTGGTCGATGATCTCGAATTCGGGCGTGGTGAGTGCCGCGTGCACCCCGTTGCGCGCCCATGGCGTTTCGACGACGAGAAGAACCTTGGTCATGGTGCAGAGAGTATCGGCAGTCCTTGGTGCTGACAAGACAAAGACGCCGCGGCAGCCGATCCGGGGAACTTCAACGCATTGGCATTCGCTTAGAATCTGCTTGGAATGCGCCGAATCACTACATCCATCATCTTGCTCCTTGCGGTCTTCGGGTTCTTAACATCGGCCGCTCTCGCCCAGACCGCCACCAGCGACGGCCCCATTGTTGTGGCCGATGTCAGTGGCCCGCTCGACCAGCGAGCACTTGACTTTCTCACCGAGACGGTGCAAACCGAAGACGCTCAGCTTGTGATCATTCTTCTCGCACAGCCCGGCATAGCGTCTGGTGACCCGACCGAGCTGTACGAGGCGATTCTCCAATCAGACATCCCGATCGGCGCATGGGTTGGACCTATCGGTTCAACTGTCCAGGGCGGCGCCGCCCAGATACTTCGGTACGCGCATGTCACCAGTGCAGCGCCTGACGTCACCATTGGCAATTTGCAACCCGTTGTCTGTTGCACGGACAGTGCTGTCGTTTTCGGTGTCCGCGATATCGATCCGGCTCTCGACCACAGCACCATTCGGATCACAGAGCCTGTGGACGATCTCATCGACTCTATCGATCCGACGATTGGTGAGTTTATGGGGAGTCTGGACGGGCGGACGATTGAGACGGCGAACGGTCCGGTGACGTTGGAGACCGCTGAGCTTGTCAATATCGACGGCGCAACGGTGAACGTCTCGTCTGTCTCGATACGGTTTGTGAAACCCGGACTGACCACCAGGTTTCTTCGCCTCGGCGCACGTCCGGAGGCCGCGCTGTTCTTCCTAGTGGTGGGTCTCTCGTCAGTGGCTTTTGAGTTTTATGCAGCTGGCGTTGGCATCACAGCTGCGGTGGCGGCCCTATCGCTATTTCTGGCGGGCTATGGCTTTGCGGTCCTTCCGATGAATTGGTTCGGGGTTGGAGCAGTGTTCGGCGGGCTTGCGCTGTACACAGCAGATTTCCAGCGGAGTTCGCTTGGGCCTCTCACCGGTGTTGGCACGCTGCTGCTGTTCTTCGGGGGAGCGACGTGGGTGCGCTCTGACCAATTCGGTCCACAATGGTGGGCGGTACTGTTGACCGTGCTTGCCGCGTTGTTTTTCTTTGCGGTCGCTCTTACGACCGTTGGTCGCTCCCGGTTTGCGACTGTGACGATCGGTCGCGAGTACCTGATCGGCCAACATGGAGAGGCCGTTTCCGTGTTCGATCCCCACGGAATGGTCGAAGTCAACGGAGCAAAGTGGCGGGCAACTGCTACCAGGGCGGCAAACATTGTGCCCGGCGATCGTCTGGTCGTTGAGGCGGTAACCGGCGTAGTTTTGGACGTTTCGCCGCTTGATCGGTGAACCAAAATTGGCCGATTGTGAAATGTCGCTGAACGATGGAAAACTTTTCCTGGACGGAGCGGTCCGCAGCGGCTAGTTTTCTTCCACCGTTTGGATATCTCCCATCCCCTCAGGAGGAACCGTGGTCCCTATGGATCGTTCGTGGCAGCCAGTCGCATTGTGTCGTGGAAACCGTTCTCACCTCTTTTTTCCACCGAATCGGAGCGAGAGAAAAGACGAACGTGAGCGGAGGGAGTTTCGTGCAAAAGCAGTTTGCGCAGCCTGCCCGGTGAAGAGAGATTGTCTTGAGTTTGCTATCGAGATCAACGAGCCATACGGTATCTGGGGCGGACTCACCGAGGCCGAACGCCGCCAAGTTCTGACTAAGGCCGCTGTCTAAGGGTACGTACGTCCCCGGTTCTCGTCGTCCAACCGTTTGAGTCGAGCCATTCGAGAAGTGGCACCGCCTGTCTCCGGCTCACACCGAGGGCGTCCCTGAAATCGGCGACGCTGAAAGTCCCTTCGAGATCAGCGAGCCGCGACGTGATTGTGATCATCTGCTCTGGCAGATAGACGAGGTCGCTGTCGATGCGTTCCAAGGAGTGTTCGCGGATGAGTGCATGAAGCAGTTCTTCGTCGAGTCCGAGCTCTGATAGACGTGGCACGCTTAGATCGTTGGCGAGAAGAGTCGCACGGGCATGCTGCCACGCCGAGTCGTTTTCTCTTGTGTAGGTAGCTATGAAGTCATCGAGCCTCAGGGTCGGGCCATCGTCGTGGATGGTGTCAAGATCTGACCCGAGATATTCAATGACCGCGACGTCGACACCTAGCTGTGTTGCCAAGGTTGCTTTCGGGGTTCCCGGCCGAAGGGGGAACTCAATGTGAAATGTCGCGATGAACTCGGACAGCTTTTCGCCAAGCATCGCAAGACGCTCGTCGGTGAAAGCGGTCGACGCCACCACGGTCCCGGCTGTCGGCACACCACCAGTATCTCGGCGCAGTTCTTCGAGGTCGGTCGAACCCCGCGCCTGCAGGAGGGCATCGGCAAACGACGTCCGGTTTTTCAAAGCGTGGCGTAGTCCGACGATGGTTTTCCGGTAGCGACGGCTCTTTGGCGCTGGATGTGGGTCAAGAACCCGCCCACCTGCCGCGACCATCCGGCGCCCCGTGTCGCGGATGATCACCCGGTCTCCCATCCGTAGCGGGACAGGGGTCTGCGTTGTGACAAGGGCGACACCCTCTTTGTCGGATAGACCCTCCACGATTCGTAGCGTCGCGGGCCAACTCCCTGACCCCACATGCAAGTGATAGGCGCCGCGATCGGTCAGCTTTTCAACGGTGCGAACCTTGCGTAGCTTTGTAAGAAACCGCGATGTCGGTCGGTACGTGTCTGGCGGCGCAAGCACGGTACCGCGACGAACCTGCGCTGCGTCGATTCCCGACAAGTTCACCGCCACGCGTGAACCCGGCGCAATTTCATCAGCGTCTCGCCCCAGCGTCTGCAGACCACGTATGCGGACGGGCTTGTCCTCGGGCCATTGCACGAGAGCCGTGTCGCGAGTGATCGGACCGCCGGCGAGAGTCCCGGTGACGACAGTCCCCGCTCCGTCGATGGTGAACGATCGGTCGACCCACAGATATGGGTCCCCGGTGTTCCTGCTGACGAGAGCAAGAGCATCGAGTAGTGCCCGTTTGAGTTTGCCGATGCCTTCGCCGGTGATGGCAGACACCGGCACCACCGGCCAGTGTTCGAGTGTCGTCCCGACGGTGCGTTCGGCCACCTCGAACTCACAAAGTTCTACAAGGTCATGGTCCACCAGGTCGATACGGGTAACGGCGATCACGCCATGGGTAACTTCGAGGAGGTCAAGTACGGCTGCGTGCTCCTCGGTTTGCGGCATCCAGCCGCCATCTGCGGCGACGACAAGAAGAGCCACGTCGAGTCCCCCGATCCCTGCGAGCATGTTCTTGATGAACCGCTCATGCCCAGGAACATCTACGAAGGCGACTTCCGTGTCGTCGTCGAGTTTGGCCCAGGCGAAACCAAGATCGATCGTAAGCCCCCGTTCCTTCTCTTCGGTCCAACGATCCGGGTCAATCCCGGTCAACGCAATGATGAGCGTTGACTTGCCGTGGTCTACATGGCCGGCGGTCGCGACGATAGGCATGGGTCAAACGGTGTTGAGGGCGTTGGCGATTTCCCCGTCGCGGGTCTCGTCGACGGAGCGCAGATCTATGACGAGACACCCATCACGGCGGCGGGCAAGAATTGGAGTGTGTCGATCAAGGAGTTTGTGCCACACGTCGTCAGCGTTGCACTCGAAAGTTGCGACGATCGACGGAATGCCCACACCGGGGACCGTGCCTGCTCCCGGGACCGAATCTGCTGTGACGAGGTCGCCGGTGAATCTCACAGTGTCGATCAAGCGGCGGTGCCTCTCCGACAGGGCGTTGAGTCCCATGGTCGCTCTCCGCCAGAACGGGATTTCGAGGGTTTTCCCCTCTGCGTAGAGCGCGAGCGTCGTCTCGAGGGCAGCGAGCGAGGCCCCGTCGATTCGGACACCGCGTGCGATCGGATGGACTCTTAGCCGATCGACCAGGTCAGACGTGCCAACGATGATCCCCGCTTGGGGGCCCCCGATGAGCTTGTCGCCTGAGAAGAGCACGAGATCGGCGCCATCCGCAAGAGTCTGTTTCACTCCGGGTTCGTCGGAGAGCCACGCAGGTGGTGGCCCAGGTATCCACGGTACGGTTGCGTCAAGCAGCCCCGATCCGATGTCGGCGACGAAAGGAACTCCGTGCTCGGTGGCCACGTCGGCAACATCACGCCAGCTCGTTTCCTCCGTGAAGCCCTGCAAGATGTAGTTCGACGGGTGCACCTTTAACACGATGCCCGCCCCCAACGTGGCTCGTTCGTAGTCTGACTTGCGCGTCCGGTTTGTTGTGCCGACTTCGTCGATCAGTGCCCCACTGGCCGCCATGAGTTCTGGTAGACGAAACGAGCCCCCGATTTCAATCAATTCTCCACGTGACACAACGGTCCGTTGACCGTTCGAGAGGGCTGCGAGCGTGAGGAGTAACGCCGCGGCGTTGTTGTTTAGAACGAGCGCGGCCTCCGCACCTGTCAGCGCAGTGAGCAGCGCCTTGACGTACCCTGCCCTACCGCCGCGGTCGTGTGTCGATAGGTCGAATTCGAGGTTCGTCGACTCGCGCATTGCGGTGGCCGCGGCCTCTGCCGCTTCGGCGTGCAGGGGTGCCCGGCCAAGGTTGGTGTGCAGCAATACACCGGTTGCGTTGATGATTGGCCTCGTGGAGGCCACCGACAACACTGTGATGGTCGCGCGCGCGGACTGATCAGCCGGGCGCGGACTGCTCCCGACCTGAAGATCGCGTCTTGTCTCGTCGATTGCGCGGCGTGCGATATCAACGATGAGCGCTTCTGGGAGGCCTGTCGAAAATTTCTCGGCGCTCAAGGTTTGCACGAGGGTGTCGACACCCGGGAGATCGCGTAGGCTCATGTGGCGCAGCATACCCGCCGCGGTATCCTTCAATGTATGCGAACTTCCAGCTTCCTGTTTCTTCTCTTTGTGGCGATGCCGATCGCAGAGATCGCGCTTTTTCTCAGAGTTTCAAACTCGGTCGGCTGGGGGTCCACGTTGCTGTTTGTCATCATGACGGCGCTTATCGGCGCGGCCCTTGTTTCCCGCCAGAGCCGGGTCGCATGGCAGCAGGTTCAGACGACGTTTGCGCAGGGCGAAATTCCGACTAAGGAAATAGCGCACGGTTCGATGATCTTGGTGTCCGGCGCATTGTTGGTAACACCCGGGTTCATCACGGATGCCATCGGATTTGCGTTGCTGATACCGGGCATACGAGAAGTTCTCCGGATTTTCGCGATTCGTATGTTTCGCGGGCGACTACGGGTGCAGACCTTCGGCGGTCCGTTTGCAGGCCCAAATGGACCTTTCCCGAATGCGCCAACCGAGCCCGACAATGACGATCCCCCTCCCGGTGTGATTGACGTATGACGACCGAAAGTAGCGCGCCGCGGCCTGCATCGACTGTCTGTGCCGTACGCCAGAACGGTGATCGCTTAGAGGTCCTTATGGTCAAGCGAGGTCCTACCGCAAAGTTCATGGCGAATGCTTGGGTGTTTCCCGGTGGGGTTCTCGACCCCGAGGACGGTCTTGCTGAAGCTGTTGCCCTGACCGGCGTCGATGACGCCCTCGCGCCTTGGGTTTCAGCTGCAGCACGTGAGCTCTGCGAGGAGACCGGCATCTGGGTCACTACTGAAGGGGCTTGGGTCGCTAGCGGCTTCGCTCGCGCCCTGCGCAACGCAACGGTGAACGAACACCTGGCCGCAAGCGGCCGCCGGTGGGCAGGCGCAAGCTTTTCGTGGTTTACGACATGGGTGACGCCGACGATTGTGCCTATGCGTTTCGAGGCGCGATTCTTTGCAGTTGGACTCCCGATGGGTATCGACCCTGACCCCGACCCGGGAGAAATTGCGGACGCGGAGTGGATCCATCCGGGCGATGCTGTGAAACGTTCTGAATCGGGTGAGTGGACGGTACCATTTCCGACCGCACGAACGCTTGAGACGATTTCCCGTTACGAGTCTGTATCAGCATGGCTTGGGCACATCGAGGCGCTCGACCAGGTCGACGTGATCCAGCCGAGGATGAGGATTCTCGACGACGACTCATTCGAGGTTCTGCTCCCCGGCGACGACGGTTTCGATGCGGTGGGCGACCTTCCGGCGAACCCGCAGGCGTTGAGCCGTGCCGCGTCGGTCGCTCTCAAGTCTGGCGACGGGTCGATGGTCGAGGTCTCGAATGCGAGTTGAACGCGTCCTGTGCCCGAACCCCGGTCCGTACACGGGTCGTGGGACGAACACCTACGTGATCGCTGACAGCGGGGTCGCCCTCATTCTCGATCCAGGGCCGATCATCGGCATCCATCTCGACGCGATCCGTCACGCTCTTGGGTCCGACGAGGTGATCGGTGTAGCCGTGACCCACACTCATCCCGACCACGCACCCGCGGCGAATCCGCTGGGAAATGAGTTTGGGGTGCCGGTGTACGGTTTTCGTCCCGGTCCCGAGTTCGAGCCGTCTGACACGCTTGCGCACGGCGACGTCCTGGAGGTCGGCTCGTACTCCCTCAGCGTGATCCACACTCCCGGTCACACGGATGACCATCTGTGTTATCTAGGCGACGATGTTCTGTTTAGCGGCGATCACATTATTTCGGGATCGACAGTCATTCTCGAAGACGCTACCGCATACATGGAGTCGCTCGATGTTGTTGACATGGTCGCTCCCGAGGTCATTCTCCCCGGCCATGGCGAACGAATTGAAGATGGGCGGGCCGCAATACAGGCCTACATTGCGCATCGCACGATGCGTGAGGATCAGTTCGTTGCTGCCATCGCCGCGGGCGCATCGAGTGTCGGCGACATTGTTGACGCCGTGTACACGGGCTTGGCGAGCGCCCTCGTGCCGGCAGCTATGCATCAGGTGGGCGTCGTATTGCAAAAGCTTGCCAAGGATCAACGAATCGACGAGTGGGATGGCAACGTTCTGGCTGCGACCCGACTTTCCTTGAGCACCGGCACATCGTGAAACGGCTGCTGCTTGTGTTCTCGTTGGTTGCGGTGGTGATTGCACCGGCGTACGCAGCCCGCGACATCACGCAGTCCGATCTCGACGCCGCCGACAGAGAGCGGATCGCGTCTCAGGATCGGCTAATCGATGCGACTACCGAATACGAACAGAGCATCGTGCGTCTCGACGAGTTGCAGAGCGAGGTCGCTCGCCTGTCAATTTCCCTAACCCGGACAGAGGCAGAACTCGCCGTGACCCGCGAGAGTGCCGCCGCGCTGCTTGGGGAAATCTATCGACGCAACGAGTTGACAGGTATCGGCACCTTCTTCACCACGGCGGACATTGGTGAAGCAGCAATCAAGTTGGAGTACCTCAGCCGTCTCACCTCCCGCGAGACGGCGGCGATTGGGCGCGTAGAGGCCTTGTCCGCTAGTTACGCCGCGCAGGGGGAGCGGATGACTGATGCGTTGGAGCGCCAGGTCGTGACGAACGAACGGCTCGCTGTGCTGGCCGAACAGATCATCAGCGAACTCGATCGTGCCAACGAGGCCTACAAGGAGATCACCGCGGCGTACGAAGAGCAGGAGTACCGCAAGTGGCTGGCAACGTCCACGACGACCACCACGACGACGACCACCACCACAACGACCGCGGCGCCGGTGGTGACCTCGACGACAACCGTCCCGACAAGTACGACAACTGTTCCGACAAGTACGACTACCACAACGCCTCCTCCTGAACCGCCACCGCCTCCTCCGCCAGTAGGTGGTTTCGCGTGTCCGGTCGACGGCGCAAGCTCGTTTGTCGATACCTGGGGTGCCCGCCGCTCGGGAGGCCGTTCGCATCAGGGTGTTGACATGATTGCGGTGCGAGGAACGCCGCTCGTAGCGATCGAAGCCGGGGTTGTGAAGCGGATGAGTAGCGGGTCGCTGGGTGGCATCACCGTGTGGTTGAAAGCGGCCAACGGCGACGAGTACTACTACGCCCACATGGATGGTTGGGCGCCGGGGCTTTCGGTAGGCCAATCGTTGGCGGCCGGTGAGCTGCTGGGTTACATCGGCAACTCAGGAAATGCCCGCTACACCGTCACGCATGTCCACTTCGAGTACCACCCCGGCGGAGGTGGCGCCGTCAACCCCTACCCACTCGTGAAGGGCCTCTGCGGGTAACAGACGAAGCGCGGCCCTTCACACAGACCGTTCTGGCGTCCAATAGTGCAGCAGGATCCTGCACTATTGGACGCCAGAACGGGTTTTTTTTCTGTGTTGTCCTCGCCCTTTTCGGTCGGGACTATGCGTTGACTGGGTAGTCGATGCCGTTTGAGACCTTGACGATTGCTTTCCAACCGGCCTGTTGGGCCTCCAGGTCGTGGAAGTGCACATGCTCCATGCGTTCGAGCGAGCCGGTTACCTTCTTCGGCCGTGATGCGAAAAACTCGCCGTTGACATCGTCGCCAAACTCCAACGCCTGCAAATACCGCGACGCCCCCGTGGCGGTGGAGTGTTTCATGCCGAGAAACTTGGGGGAGTACTTGAACATTGGAAGCATGACATATTTCATGAAGGCGTTCGCGTTCCGCCCCGCGTCGGTGTCCGGTGCGCTTCCCGGAGAGATGGTGTTCACCGTCACGCCGTCGGGCAGTTTTTTCGCGAGCTGCTGGCTCCACCAAGCAACGAACATCTTTGCGTTTGCATACGACACCGCGGCCTTGAACTTCTTGGGTTCTTCTCCACGGATCACAGATACCGCAGTTGCGACAAGGTCGCCGCCGTACCGCTTGGACGCATCGCTGAGATCGGTCACCTTGAAGGTCGGCATGTCGCCGCGAGCTGCCTCTGACCCGGCAATCACGATTTTCGCCCTCTCTGCCAGCAGGCCATCCTCAAGGATCTGCATCGTGAGCTGATGATGTCCAATAAGCGAAGAAGAGAAGGTCATATCGATACCGCTGTCGGTCTGACGTAGTTCGCTTCCCGAGACCAGTCCTGCGTTCAGTAGCAGGAAGTCAATGGTGTCTCCGTTGGCGGCAAGCTCCGCCGCGGCCGCCTTGACGCTGGCCGGTTTGTTAAGGTCGAGCGCAAGTGGTGAAAACACGTCCTTCCCGGTCCGTTGTGCAAGGGTGGCCGAGGCTGCTTTAGCTTTAGCTTCGGTGCGCCCGGTCACGGTCACCTTCGCCCATCCGGCTTCAGCGAGTTGGGCCGCTGCTTCCAGGCCGAGGCCCGACGTCGCACCCGTGACGAGTGCGTGATTGGTGTTGCTGGTCATGGTATCTCTCCTTGTTCTGCGGTTTGGGGTATGGACGTGTGTCCGCCCGCTCCCTTGCGCGTTAGCGATTCTGTGTATAGGCGAAGCCCTTCGAGGCTGCGTTCCCACGCCGCGCTGAGTTGGCGATGGACAATAAGCCGATCGATGACCGGACCAAGCGGCCCTAGTCGCACGCTGTATCGAAAGCTTGCCTTGATCCGTGTCGCCGTCGCTTGGTCAGTAAGTTCAAAACGTATCAGACCGTGTTTCAGCGGCGACGCATCGTGGATGCTGTAGCCGACAAGCGAACCCTCGTCCCACTCGACCACCGTTTCGGTCATCCATCCGCTTGGACTCATGGAGCATCTGCGGGTGGCACCGATCCCAAGCGGTTCGTCGGATCTGCGCTGAATTTCGCGTATTGCAGGGTTCCATTCGACGACCGCATCGCCGTCCACGAGTGCGTCCCACACGACGTGGCGAGGCGCTTCGATGATCATGTCGGCCCTCATCGGTTCCATGGGCTACTCCTTTCAAAGTGAATGATGGATCAGGGTGCTGTGTATTTGCTGTGGTCCTGGTGTACTCGACCCGGACCGGCGGTCAGCTGTGTGCGAGCGCGGTACAGTCGGTACATGCACGTTGCAATTCTTGGACCCCTCGAGGTCCGTCAGGACAACACGCTATTGGTCCTCGGCGGCCCTAAACAGAGGGCCGTTCTCGCGATGCTTGCCATCCATCTCGGCGAGGTCGTTTCTCAGGATCGGCTGATCGAGGCTGTCTGGGGCAACGATCTGCCCGCAAACCCATCAAACACATTGCAGTACCAGGTCGCACAGCTGCGGAAGCTTCTCGAAGATGATCCGTCCAAGCCACGGCGGCTCGTTACGCTATCGCCCGGCTACCTTCTCGAGTCGTCGACGATCACGGTCGACAATGTCGAGTTCGAGCGTCACGTTGGTGCCGCCAGGTCGCATCTCGCAGTTGAGGCCAACGCAGAGGCGCGAAATTCCATCGAAGCTGCGCTTCGGTTGTGGCGTGGGCCGGCGCTCGACGAGTTCCGCTACGAAGCCTTTGCGAGTGCGGAAGCTGACCGGCTCGATGCTGAGCGTGTTAGCGCACAGGAGTTGAGCATCGACATTGCCCTTGCACAGGGTCGCCACGGCGAAATGATTCCGCTGCTCGAGGACCTCACGTCTCGCTACCCGGTCCGCGAGGGGCTGTGGGCACAGCGAATGACTGCCCTCTATCGCGACGGCAGGCAAACAGAAGCGTTGCGCGCGTATCAGGACGCTCGCGGTGCTCTGGTGGACGCCGGCATCGAACCGTCAGCCAAGCTGCGCGATCTTGAGCAAAATATCATCGACCAAGACGCAGATCTCGATGCGCCAGCGTTGTCCATCGACCCCTCCCGCACCAATCTCCCAACCCCGACCAATCGTCTGATCGGCCGGGAATCGGCGGTTGCGGACACCATCGGCACTCTTTCGGTGTCTCGGTTGGTCACGTTGGTTGGTTCGGGAGGAGCCGGCAAAACGAGACTCGCTATTGCGGTGGCCAACCAGCTTCACTCGAGCTATCGCGACGGTGTGTGGTTTGTCGAACTCGACGGTCTCGAGGAGCCTGAACTTGTGCCTGCTGTCGTCGGTCGAACGTTGGGAGTCAAAGAAGACCCGGCAGCGGAAGTTGTTGACACCGTTGCCGCGGCGCTGCGACATAAATCCGTGTTGATAGTGCTCGATAACTGTGAACACCTCGCGGAAGCCGCGGGGGACCTCGTGGAAACTCTTCTGCAACGCTGTCCGGGCCTATCGGTGCTTGCGACCAGTCAGTCGACGATGAACGTTTCGGGTGAGGTTGTGGTCAATGTCCCGCCGTTGGCATTGCCTGGCGAAACGGACTCGATATACGACCGTCTCGACGAGGTTGCCGCGGTTGCCCTGTTCTTGGAGCGATCCAAGGGCGCAAGCGGCCAACGACGTGATTGGACCGAAGCTGATCTCGCTGCCGTGGCCAACATTGTGTCAGAGCTCGACGGCATGCCGCTTGCTGTAGAGCTTGCCGCGGCGCGTACACGGTCGATGTCCCTCGATGAGATTGCAAGAGGGTTGAGCGACAGATTCGAGATACTTGGGCGCGGTCCACGGACCGCACCGATACGACAACAATCGCTTCTTGGGGCGGTCGAGTGGAGTGTGTCGCTGCTTCAACCGCCGCTTCTTGACGCCTTGCTGAGATTGAGTGTCTTTGCCGGCAGTTATGGTGTGGAAACTGCGGCCAGCGTTGTTGGTGTGTCAGACAACGAGATGCGCGAGGTGTTGGCCGCTCTCGTTGATCGGTCTCTGATCTATCGGGTGACCGACCTCATTGGATCCGCTCGGTACGCGATGCTCGAAACGATCCGCAAGTACGGAGCGCGGGAATTGTCCGACACCGAGCTAGCGTCGGCGCAAGACGCTCACCTAGACACATTTATGTCGTTGGTCGCTGAGTCCGCCGATGGAATTTGCGGGCCGGACCAGGTCACCTGGCTGCACCGTCTGAACGGCGAGTACGAGAACATCAGGGCCGCTCTCGCTTGGAGTATCGCTGGCGGCTCGATTGAAAGTGGCATCCGGATGGGCGGACATCTTGGCGGTTACTGGGATTGGACCGGCCACTTGAAGGAGGCGTTCGAGTGGTATCGGAGGCTCGATGAGGCGGTGTCAGAACCGATCGTCGGACTCGGTGCGATCCAGGGATGGCGCGCCTATTTGGCATGGGAATTCGGCGACATGGATATGGGCAGGCGGTTTGGCGAACAGGCGCTTGAAACAGCGACCGCGATTGGTGACACGGTTGATGTGATTCTAGCTCTGTCCGTGGATGCCCTCTTGGCGAGGTCGGCCGGCGATCTAGATGCAGCCCGAGTCTCAGCGGAGACGATCGTCCGCCTTGCTACCGAAGCTGGGAACGATTGGAGGGTGGCGTGGGCATACAGCGCTCTAGCTACGATCGCCCTTGTGGCGAAGGACTTAGACGCCGCCCTCACCCACGCTGAGACCACGATCGAAATTTTCGACCGGTGCGGCGACCAGCGGGGCATAGCGTGGGGCCTCATCGCCCATGCCCACGTCTCCCTCGATCGAGATGATCTCGATGCCGCAGACGCATACGCTTTGGATGCTCTCGCCAAGTCCGTTGACGTCTTTGATGACCGCAACATCTCGTGGTGCTTGGAGATACTCGCCGACATCGCCCGCCGTCGCGGAGAATTTGATCGTTCGGCGCGCTTATGGGGCGCGGCACATCCGCTTCGTGAGCATCGGGGGCTGCCCGGCTCGCCATCGAAGCTCGGCGAGCTTGATGACCTCGAACGTGCCTTGCGTTCTGAGATCGGTGACGATGTCGATCTGATGATGCGCGCGGGTCGCGCCGATCCGCGGGGCGTCGTGGCCGGCGAAATCGCGAGGGTCGATCGATGGAAAGTGGCGTCCTGACATGCCGCAGACTGGGATGGTTGCCCCCGGTGGCTAGGCGCGAGCGGTCTCCATGTCTTCAAGACGTTGGGCAATGATATCCATCCGGGTTCCACACGAGTCGTCCTCGGCGGGTGGGACCACACCAACCAATGTTTTTGCAGCGGCGATAATTGCCTTTCCTGCGGGGCCGTCAGGGTAAAAGCGTACAACCGGCTTGCCATTGTCGCCGCCTTCGACGACGTGTGGATCTAGGGGAATCTTGGCTAGCAGCGGCACCCCGATCTGATCCGCGAGTTCTTGACCTCCGCCTTCGCCAAACAATTTGTAGTGGCTGCCGTCCTCGGTGGTGAATCCAGACATGTTTTCAATGACCCCGAGCACCGGCATGAACGACCGTCGAGCCATGTCGGCCACTCGCGCGGCGACTTTTTGGGCGGCCTTTTGCGGGGTGGTGACAACGATCATCTCGGCTTGAGGGAGGAGGCGACCCAGCGCCATCTGGATGTCCCCTGTGCCGGGCGGCATGTCGATCAGTAGGTAGTCGAGGTCTTTCGACCACGCCACATCACGCAAGAACTGTTCGAGAGCCTTCGACAGCATCAGCCCCCGCCACATCAACGCAGTTTGTTCATCCTCGATGATGAGACCGGTCGAGACGACTTCGATCCCGTAGGCGATTGTCGGCTGGATCTTGCGATCATCGGCTGCTTCGAGCCGGGTGTCGAGCGAACCGAGGATGCGGGGGATGGAGAACCCCCAAATGTCGGCGTCGAGAATGCCGACCTTGTGACCCAAGTCCACCAGCGCGACCGCGAGGTTCGCGGTCAACGACGACTTACCGACGCCTCCTTTCCCGGATGACACCGCAATGACGCGGGTCGTCGGGCTCACCATGGTTGTTTCGGCGTTGTCGCGGACCCGCAGTCGGGCCTTCTCCATCAGCTCGGTGCGTTGTGCCTTGGTCATCGCCGAGATCTTGATCCTCACATCGTCCACACCTGGAAAGCTGCCGACCTTGCGTACGACGTCCGTTTCGATCTGGTCGCGCATCGGGCACGCCGCAATCGTGAGGGCGATTCCGATCGTCACCTGGCCACCGTCGATAGTGATCCCGGCGACCATGCCGAGCTCGACAATGTCGATGCCCAGTTCAGGGTCGATCACGCCCCTCAGGGCTCCTTCAATGTCGTCGCGGCGAATCATGCCCGTATGGTATCTGAGTGAGACGTCAGCCACGACGTCCCACTGAGCGTTGCTATCGTGACGGCCGACCACCTAGTACCCAAGCCGTCAGCGCGCTCGCGCTCGGAGGATCATATGAACGTTCTTGTCACCGGCGGCGCCGGTTACATCGGCAGTCACATCGTCATCGAACTGACCGCCGCTGGGCACAATGTGGTCATTGCCGACAACCTGGTGAACAGCGACCGCAAAGTGATCGACCGTCTTGAGACGATCATCGGCCACCCCACGACCTTTGTGCAAGTCGATATCACCGACGCGATTGCGCTCAACGACGTCTTCGACGAACACAGTTTTGACTCGGTTATCCACATGGCCGGACTCAAGGCAGTAGGCGAGTCTGTGTCTCGGCCGATCGACTACTACCTCAACAATATTGGGAGTGGGGCGGTCCTGGCCCGAGTCATGGCGAACCATGGCGTGAGAAATCTGGTGTTTTCCTCCTCGGCCACGGTGTATGGCATCCCCGATGAGCTTCCTCTAACAGAGGAGTCCACTCTGTCTGCGATCAACCCGTACGGGCGGACGAAGTTGATGCTCGAAGAGATGTTCCGCGATGTTGCCGCGTCAGAACCCGGTTGGAACATCATTTTGCTGCGCTACTTCAACCCGATCGGCGCCCACAGCTCCGGTCTTATCGGCGAAGACCCTGCCGGCATACCCAACAACTTGCTGCCCTTTGTTGCACAGGTCGCGGTCGGCCGTCTCGAAAAACTCAGTGTGTTCGGTGACGACTGGCCGACCCCTGACGGCACCCCGATCCGTGACTACATCCACGTCTTCGACCTGGCAACAGGTCACGTCGCAGCCCTCGCCAAACTTGCTGAGGACCCCGGTGTTGTGGTGTACAACCTGGGGACAGGTAGAGGCGTATCCGTGCTTGAGGTGGTGGCAGCCTTTGAGAAAGCCACCGGCGTTGAGATCCCGTACGAAATCGTCGGCCGCCGCGACGGGGACGCCGCCGAGGCCTGGGCCGACGTTTCAAAGGCCGAACGTGAACTCGGTTGGAAGGCGACCAAAACGCTGGTTGAGGGCTGCGCCGACTCTTGGAATTGGCAGTCGAATAACCCCCATGGCTTCAAAGGGTCTTAGATGAAGCTGCTCACCATCCACCGAGCCGACCACGCCGAGACGATCTCGCTTGCCCGCCGCGTCGTCGACACCGGAATCCGTAAGACCGAGGTCCCCGAGGTCCGTATAGATGCATTGGGACTAGTTGGTGACATCATTGCTGACAAGGTCAATCACGGCGGCCTTGACCAAGCCGTCTACGTGTACAGCCGAGAGGACGCCGACTGGTGGCAATCCGAGTACGGGTATGCGGTCCCGAGCGGTGGTTTTGGTGAGAACCTCGTGTTTGATGGATATGACGGTGCAACGTTGCGTGTGGGGGACCGGTTCACGATCGGTGACGTCGTGCTCGAAGCGACCGGTCCTCGCATAGCGTGTGCGGTTGTTGTGCACCACGTTGGGGACTCCGAGTTCCTCAAACGTTTCCGGGTCGCGCAACGCCCCGGTTTCTACACAAGAGTCCTGACTTACGGGACGGTTCAATCCGGAATGCGCGTCGGGTACAAACCGGCGTCAACCGACAACCCGACGATCTTGGAACTCGTCGAGGGCTATTTCGACTCTTCGAAGGACCGTGCGTTTCTCGACTACGTCCTCGGCGCTCCGATCTCTGAAAGAGACCGCGTCATGTATCAGGCGCGATGTGACCGCCTGGGGACGTGACGTCTCAAAGGATTACATTCTGTCAAGAATGCCCGAATTTGGTCGTATAATGAAGAAGTCTCCGGAAAAGGCTTTTGTACATGTTGACCAATGATGTTGCCACCAAGGCGGTTGTTCTAGATGCCGCTACCGAAATAATCCCTGTGATGCTCACCACGGCGGCCGCCGCCAAGGTCGGCGAACTCATCGCGGCTGAGGGCGACATCAGCCTCGGATTGCGCCTCACCGTGCGTCCCGGTGGTTGCTCCGGCTTCTCGTACGAAATGTACTTCGATTCGAAGATCGACGAGTCAGACGTCGTCTCCGTCACCGATGGTGTTCGTCTGATTGTTGACGAGGACAGCACGATGAAGCTTTCTGGCTCGACTGTGGACTATAAAGAGCAGGGTCTGCAGGGTTCCGGCTTTGCGATCAACAACCCCAATCAACAGCGAGGTTGCGGCTGCGGCCAATCGTTCAGCTGAACGGATACCGCTCCGGCGACAACCGTCGTGCAACAACGAACAGAGCGACCTGAGGGTCGCTTTTTTCGTGCGAGCACACCGGCCGCGGCGAAACAACCGAGTCCCGTGTCGATGGCCACCTTTGCATGCCGGTTCTGTTCGTGTCGTGGTTGATTTCAGTTAGCCTTGCCTGGCAGCAACTCTTCTAGGAGCGTGACTGACATGCCAAAACTCATACCTGACCTTCCCAACGCCGCCACACCGATTGGTCCGTACTCGGTGGCCTGTGAAGCGAATGGGTTCGTGTACATCTCGGGTCAGATCCCGGTCGACCCTGCTACCGGCGAAGGTGTGCAAGGCGATGCCGCTGTGCAGGCTGCTCGCGTGATGGAGAACATTTCGTTGCTGCTCAGCGATCTTGGCATGGACTTCACCAACGTTGTGAAAACGACCATTTTCTTGACTGACATGAGCGACTTCGCCAAGGTCAACGCGGTGTACGCCGAACGTTTCCCGGTCGATCCTCCAGCGCGCTCCACCGTAGAGGTGTCTGCTCTTCCGGGTGGTTACAACGTTGAGATCGAAACCATCGCTACCCGCTAAACCTGCACCGACGGAAACCAGCCCACCACATCACACCTTTTCGGGAGAACCCATGGATCGAGCAAACCTTCTCAGAGAACTTGGCATCAGCGAAACCAATTCTGGTGTGTACGCGGGGGGTTGGCGGGACGCCGGTGGTCAATCAATCACCAGCGAGAACCCCGCAACCGCTGAACCGATTGCATCGGTCACGATGGCCAACAGCTCCGATTTTGAGGCGACGGTCCAATCTGCCGAGGAGACATTTGCACGGTGGCGGATGGTACCTGCCCCTCAGCGTGGCGACTATGTCCGCCAGATCACTCTTGCCCTTCGTGACTACAAGGAGCCGCTTGGTGCGCTCGTTTCGATGGAGATGGGCAAGATCCTCCCCGAGGGTCTTGGTGAAGTTCAGGAGATGATCGACGTCGGAGACTTCGCGGTTGGTCTGTCTCGCCAACTCTATGGACTCACCATGCCGTCGGAACGGCCACGCCACCGCATGTACGAGCAGTGGCATCCGCTAGGTCCTGTTGGGATCATCACTGCCTTCAACTTCCCGGTTGCCGTTTGGGCTTGGAACGCCTTGCTTGCCGCGGTGTGTGGTGACACGATGATCTGGAAACCTTCTCCTGCGGTGCCGCTCACGTCGATCGCGGTGACGAATATCGTCCACGAAGTCATGGCGGGCACCGGGTTTGAGGGTGTGTTCAACCTTGCTGTCGGTGACGTCGATCCTGTCGGGGAAGCAATGGTGAACGACCCACGCATCCCGCTGATTTCTGCAACCGGGTCGACTCGTATGGGCACGATTGTTGGCACCGCGGTGGCGCGACGCCTCGGCCGATCGCTGTTGGAACTTGGCGGAAACAACGCCATCATCGCTCTTGACGACGCTGATCCCGAGCTGTTGTTGCGTGGCGCACTCTTTTCCGCCGTCGGTACCGCAGGCCAGCGTTGCACGAGTCTGCGACGTTTGATCGTTCAGAAGGACGCGACCGCAAAACTTGTCGGTCCGCTTGTGGAGGCGTACGGCACCATCCCGATCGGCGATCCGCTCGACGACGGCACACTGATGGGTCCGCTTATCAACCAATCCGCCGTCGAGACGACCTCGGCGGCTGTCGCCATTGCGCAAGAACAAGGCGGAGAGGTTCTCTTTGGGGGAAATCCGATTGCAGGCGACGGGTACTTCTTCGAACCAACCTTGATCCGTATCCCCGCTGACGCTGCAATCGTACAAGAGGAGACCTTTGGTCCGATCATGTGGCTCATCGAAGTTGAAGATCTCGATGAGGCGTTGGCGGTGCAGAACGGTGTGCGACAGGGGCTCTCGTCGGCAATCTTCACGGATTCGATACGGTCCGCGGAACGGTTTCTCTCCGCGGAGGGCTCTGATTGCGGAATTGCGAACGTCAACATTGGCACCTCAGGAGCCGAAATCGGCGGCGCATTCGGCGGCGAGAAGGAGACCGGCGGTGGCCGCGAGTCCGGGTCCGATGCGTGGAAGGCATATATGCGACGCCAGACGGTCACGATCAACTGGTCGTCCGACCTGCCGCTGGCGCAGGGCATCGAGTTCGGCTAGGTGCCCGCCGCTCTCAGCTAGGAGGGCCGGGCGCGAACATCGATGTCAGGTCTCGCGTTTGACGGCGTGCCCGCCAAACTGGTTCCGCATGGCTGATAACAACCGATCGGCGTATTCGACCTCGTCACGCGATCCGATGCGACGCATGAGCGAGAGAGAAATGACAGGCGCAGATACGTTGAGGTCGATCGCTTCAAATACCGTCCAACGTCCTTCCCCAGAGTCGGGTACGAACGGTGCGATCCCGTCCATTGTCGGGTTTTCGTCGAGGGCCGACTCGATGAGTTCGAGAAGCCATGATCGCACGACGCTGCCGTGGTGCCAGATCGACGCTATCTGGGCAAGGTCGAAGCCGTAATCGTCCTTCGCCTCCATGAGGGCGAACCCCTCCGCGTAGGCCTGCATTAGACCGTATTCGATGCCGTTGTGGACCATTTTCACATAGTGACCGGCGCCCGAGTCACCCGTGCGCCCCCACCCTTCGTCAGGTGCCGGCGCCAGCGTTTCGAAAATCGGCCGTAGGTATTCGACGGTGTCGTGATCTCCTCCGATCATCATCGAATACCCCTGTGCAAGCCCCCAGATTCCTCCACTTGTGCCTACGTCGACAAAGTGGTGACCTTTTTCGCGCAACATTTCGGCGCGGCGCTGCGTGTCCTTGTAGTTCGAGTTTCCACCGTCGATGACGATGTCCCCCTTGCTAAGGAAAGGCAGCAGCGCATCGATGGTGGAGTCCACTGGCGCTCCAGACGGCACCATGATCCACAAGATCTTTGGTGTAGGTAGCTTGCCCACGAGTTCTTCGAGAGAGTCGACCCCTTCGGCGCCACGTTCGATGAGGCCGGCAACGGCCTCCGGGTTCAAGTCGAACCCGACAACTCGGTGGCCGCCTCTTACGAGCCGGTCAGCCATGTTGGCCCCCATCTTTCCCAGCCCGATCATGCCAATTTCCATTGTGTTCTCCTGTGTCATACCGCTACGCCGAGGCTTTCCAGCGAGTCCCTCAGATTGGCAACGTTGGTGAAGTGGATCGGGATGATGCCCGCCAGGTCAGCACACTCCAGGTTGAGTTCCCGATCGTCGATGAAAACGCACTGGTCGGGGTCGTGTTGTGTGATGTCGACTGCAACCTTGTATATCGCTTGATCCGGCTTCGCTAATCCGAGGTAGCTCGACGAGAAGAACACCGAGAACGACTCACGTAGTCCAAACTTCTCGATGCGATAGTCGTTCAGTTCGCGTGACTCGTTGTTGAGGGTGGCCAAGAGGTATTTACCGGTGCGGGCGAGTTCGCGCGCTAGGTCCAGCGTGCCTGGGAGAACCGTCGACTGAGTTTTCATAAACTCGATGAACCCCGGCTCGGAGAAGTCTCGCTGCCGGTAGAACACCGTGCGTCCGAGGTACTCGGAAATCGACAGATGACCCTTCTCGAAGTCGAGCGCAACGAATTCGTGACGATCTTGGAACTCCTCCCAGTCGAGTCCGAATCGCTCGCACGCTATTCGGCGAGAGGACCTATCCCACCCGTTGCTAAGCAACACGCCGCCTACGTCGAAGAACAACACTTTGATATCAGCCATGGTGCCCACCTTTCAGATTGACCGCACACCGACCCCGGTACTCGACGTCGTTGCTGGGGGATGATTTGCCGACAAAAGACCAAGTTCGTCGTGTAGTGGACGATAGCGGCGCACAATGGCGTCTCTTTGTGACCGGTGGTGCTGAACCGACCGTCGCACCACGCGGAGCCGATGCTCGGTGTGTATTGGGTCGACGCTGTAGGTGGCTGCTAAAGCGTGTCGAATGGACCAGCGGTGGAGTCTCGCGGGAGTGGTTCTCCGCAGAACTGGCAGGCGGTCAGTCCCGGTGCGACCATCGAATCACAGTTCGCACACCGGTGCGCTTTTGCCGAAATGGTGCCGTCGACGACGCCGTCGGCTGCGTCGATCTCTTCGATTCGTTGAAGGAGCTGCTCCTGGGTGGCGCCGTTCTCTTCCATGATCGACCACATCGCTGCGGACATCAGCACAAGGCGGTTGATCCGTTCAGAGATGTCTTCGATGTCGTCGACCGAAACACTCGAGTGGGCCGGTATCGACGCGGCACGTTGCACGGTGTTCGCAGCTGCCCGCTGACCCATTGCGTATGCAAGAAAGAATCCAACACTCATGAACAATGCCATCGGCCAGCTATGGGAGTCTCTTGAGTGAGCGAGATGGTCTCCACGGGATTCGCGACATCTAGCTGCGGCGTCTGGGGCGCTGCTTCTTGTGCTCTGTTAGCCGTGGATGATCTTGGTGATCACCTCGGGGTCGGGCTCACCGTCGTAGACGAGTTCGCCGTCTCGCAACCCGACACACCTCGTCGCAATAGCAGTGATATTTGTTTGGTGGGTCGAAACAACAACGGCGACCCCGTCAGCGGCGAGCGACTTGAGGATGTCAACCAGCGTTTGCTGGCCGGTGGCGTCGATGCCAAGAAACGGCTCGTCGATCAACAGTAGTTTGAACGGGCGCACCAGACCGATGACGATTGCCGCCTTCTGGCGCATCCCGCGTGAGAACTTTGCGGGTAGCCCGTCTGCACGGTCCGTGAGACGGAACCCTTCGAGCAGATCGGTGGCCGCAGCCTCCCAATCCGGCGTGCTGTGGAGCGCGGCGTTATAGGCAATGTGTTCCCACAAGGTGAGGTCGTCGTAGAGGATGGGTTGGTCAGGCAGATAACTGCGGGCGATGCGGGCTCTCACGCTGTCAGCTGAGGAACCCACGATCAGTGCCTCACCCTCGGTTGCCTTCAGCAGACCCGCCGCGAGGCCAAGCATCGTGCTTTTGCCCGAGCCGTTGTGGCCAACAAGAAGCAGTAGCTCTCCGGCGTGGACCTCAAGATCGAGAGGAGCAAGGCCAAAGCCGTCGCCGTAGTCCTTTGCCACGCCCTGGGCTTCAAACACTGGTGTTCGGCTCATATCAACCCGGGACTCTTGCGAGATATCCACAGCAGGGCTGCACCAGTTCCGAGCGCCCCGAGGGCGACCGTGTTCGGCAAAAACAAGTTGGGCAGAGATCCGGCGGCAAGCCCGGCGACGATCGGGGCGAAAGGCAAGACCACAATGACCGGTGGCAACACGATGCGGATCACTACTGCAAGACCAAACAGCTCGCTACTCGCCGCCGTGTCTGGGACTCCCAGCAGTGTGCTGACAGCGGCCGCACCCGCAGCCGCCAGTGCTGCCACCGGGAATGCCACAATCGCGATCGGTAGGGTGTCGAGGCCTCCCACTGCTGTAGCGGCGACTATCGAGACGTATGCCACGGCCAGCATTGATACTGCGGCGGACAGGGTAAAACGTACGGCCAGTTCACCAGGTTCGGCGGGGTATGTGACCCACCGACCCGGGTTGTCCACCTCTTGCGCGAGAGGCTCGGTGAAGTCGAAGCCTGCGACGAGCATCAAGAGACCTGACAGCAGTGCGAATGCCGCGACACCCCGGTTGGCCAGACCGAGACCGATGCCGGCGCCGATGCCGATCACGAATATTCTGATGACGGCGGGCAGCGGGAGTCGTAGATGACTGTGCAAGCTGCGGCGAAACACAGGGAAGCGTGTTCCGGTCGACCGTGGAATCGGAATCCATGGACGCGCACGGTACGTGTGGTTCGCGAGGCGTCGGCGCAGCAACACGACGGTGCGGAGATCGTTCATCGTGAGGGCAAAGCGTATCTGGTTTACAAGGCCAGACCTCTGCACTGACGCTTCGAGCGAGAATCCGCCAGCGCTTTGGAAGCCGACGACGACGATGGCCGCGACCATGGCAACGCCGACGAACGTGAGAGAGCTTCCCGAAATCGGCCACAAGCCGATACGACCGATGAGTGTGAACGGTGACGTCGTCGATGTCGACGCAATGTCAAACACCGACCATCCCAAAAGAGCCAGGGCCGCGGTGGTAGCAGCCACTGGTCGCAGCGACAGGCCTGAGACGACAAGTGCCGAACCAAACAGCAGCAGTCCGGCAAGGCCACCGACGATACCGAACCCGAGCACAAACTCGACGGCGTTGCCGGGAAGTGATGCTGAAATCGCCAGTCCCAGACCCGCTCCTCCCGCGGTACCCCAGGTGACGGCGGTCCTAAATTGGCGCAACGCCTCCCGACGCGCCACGAATGCGCGGTCGACCGGCGATTGGAGAACGTACTGAACCGTCGCTGCTTCGAACACGAGTGGTCCGCCGTGGATCCCCGACCGCACACCGAGGTACAGGGCAAGAACGACGACAGCACCGAGGACGGCTGGTCCCCAGCGGGCCAAATCTTCTATCGCGGCCGTACTGATTTCGCTCTGCGGCAACAAGGAAGCGACGACCGCGACGACCATCGCCATGACAAAGCCAGCGACATAGGCTTGGTAGATGGCCTCCCAGAAGTCGATAACGGTGCGCCTTGTTTTGCGCCGAGCCCGTTCCAGGTCGAGCACGACATTTCTGATCCTAGTTTGTGAGTCGTCGATAACTTCGCAATCCCTGGTAGACCGCCAACGGGCGGACGCGTCGTTGACAGTATTGCACCGCACCGCAGCCCCGATTCTCCCTGCCTGGCGGGGTTCCCGGCGCTTCGCGGTCTTTCACACGCGGTGTATTGGACTCGGGGTCCGAGCTCGTTCCCTCCATTACTCTAAAAGTCTTCTAGTACTGGAGAGAACGGAGATCTCGTGCAAAAGCGACTTTCGACGGTGCTGCAACTCCCCGCTGGCGAAGTGGAACCAGGATTGCTCTGGTCGAGAACTAGTGGTTCGATAATAAGAGTATTTTGGCCTCGCCGCTGTTGCGGCCATTGGAGTCGCCGCCGACTCGCTGTCGGCGCGTAGCTTTGCAGGTCTGATCGGGCGGGATTGAGCGGAAGAGTGGAACGAGTTCGATGGAAGGCCTGGCTCGGGAGGAATAGGTGTCAGTCCATGTTGAGGTCGAACTGGTCGCCGCTTTCGTTGTCCTCGCGGACGATTGCCCTTGACTGTTCTTCTTCGATCACATGCTCCATTTCTGGTTTGAAAATGGCGGCGACACCAAGAGCTGCTTAGGACCGCGAACCCTTCTCGCCCTTCGGGTAGAGATATCCCTGTTCGACAAGCCACGGTCGCGCCACGGTTGAGGCGACGACGGCCAAAATCGAGGCGACGACGGCCAAAATCGAGGCGACGACGGCCAAAATCGAGGCGACGACGGCCAAAATGAGTGGTATTCCGAGGATGATGAAGAAGATCCACAAAATCATGGCACAACCGTAGTTGCGGCACGGCACTCATCCACGCGTTGTGTGCCGTGCCGACTGGTCGTTACCCGAATCTGTACCCAACCGAGCGGACGGTGGTGATCCATGACGAACGCTCTTCGCCGAGTTTTGAGCGCAGGCGCCGCACGTGCACATCAACCGTTCTGGCGCCGCCGAAGTAGTCGTACCCCCACACTTTCTTGAGGATTTGGTCTCGCGACCACACGCGGCCCTGGTTCTCAACAAAGAATCGCAGCAGCTCATATTCCATGAAAGTCAGGTCACGGGGGTCACCGCCCACCGTTGTCTGGTATGTCGCGGTGTTGAGTTCGAGGTCGCGGTATCTGAGTATGTCATCGTCTGTGACGGTTGTTTCGATCAGCGTGATTCGACCGAGCCGGGCTTGCAACTCTGCCCGATCAATCGGTGAGAGGATGAAGTCGGTGTAGCTGTCGTCGTCCGAGACGGTTGTCGTCATCGTCCGGTCAATAACAACCAGGACCGGGAGCGAGAACTCTGTCTTGAGCTTCGCCGCGACTGAGAGACAACGCCCAACATCTTCTGTGATTTCTACTACCGCCGCGGCCCATCCGAGTTCCGGCATCTTGGCTGCGACGTCGTCGAGGTTCTCGATCGGGATCGGCTGATACCCCGCCGCGACCAGTCCGGCAATGAGAGCGGACGTTGGGGTGGGTGGCCAGACAGGAACGTACATCACAGGATCGGAAGATACTGTTCGAGTTCGAATCGCGAAACGTGATGTGAGTACCGATCCCACTCGTCGCGTTTGTTGCGCAAGAACCATTCGAACACATGGTCGCCGAGGGTGTTGCGGACGAGTGACGACTGTTCCATTGCATCGAGCGCTTCGGCCAGAGAGGCCGGCATGCGGTCCCTCCCGGCTGCCTGCGGTTCCGGTGAATCCGCAAGGTCGTAGTCGCCTTCGATGCCGGCAAGACCTGCGGCAAGAATCACCGACAGTGCTAGATACGGGTTGCAGGCGGGATCGGGGGCGCGGTACTCGATGCGCGTAGACGCACTCTTTCCCTTCTTTGCCTGCGGCACACGGAGGACTGCGCTCTGGTCGCGCTGACTCCACGACTGGTAGATAGGTGCGTCGAAACCCGACACGAGTCGCTTGTACGAGTTCACCCACTGGTTCGTAATCGCGGTGATCTCCCTGGCGTGAGCGAGAAGCCCTGCCATGAAGGCACGTCCCACCTTTGACATGTGGTGTTCGGCGCCTTCCTCGAAGAACGCGTTGGTGTCGTTCTCGAACAGTGACAGATGCAGATGCATGCCGGAGCCGTCGAATCCCTCGAGCGGCTTCGGCATAAAGGTTGCGTAGATGCCGTGCTCCATGGCAACCTCCTTCACCGCAAGGCGTGTGGTCACGAGGTTGTCGGCCATGCTTAGCGCATCGCTGTGGCGGAGATCGAGTTCGTGTTGGCTTGGTGACACCTCGTGATGCGAAGACTCCACGGGGATGCCGAGTTTTTCCAAGGCCATGATGGTGTCGCGTCGGTATTCCTGGGCGACGTCTAACGGTGTCAGGTCGAAGTAGCCGCCTCGATCCAAGACTTCAGGGTCCGGCCCTGAGTCCTTGAAGTAGAAATACTCCACTTCGGGACCGACGTAGAACGAATATCCGAGGTCGGCTGCGTTGCGGAGATTCTTGCGCAGCACCCAGCGAGGATCACCTTCAAACGGTTCGCCGTCGGGGGACACGATGTCGCAGAACATTCTCGCGACCCCACCGTCGCCGCGGCGCCATGGCAGGATCTGAAACGTGTGGGCGTCCGGCATTGCAAGCATGTCAGACTCTTGGTCTCTTGTGAATCCATCAATCGCTGATCCATCGAAGCGCATCCCCTCTGTGAAGGCATTCTCAAGTTCTGTCGGGGTGATCGCAAATGACTTCAAGGATCCGGAAATGTCGGTGAACCACAGCCGAATAAACCGTATTCGGCGCTCTTCAACGGTTCTGAGAACGTAGTCTTCTTGTTTCTGCATCGGTCGCCCGACCTCCTCGCGAGACATCGTACGGCACATAGACCCGCCTGCACAGACCGTGACTGCCACGAAACATGATGTTCACAAATCAGCAATCCGCATGAAACCACGCTATGGCACTATTGCACTGCGCCGCATGACAGGCGTATTCAGTGTGCCCAAAGAGGAAGACAGCAACAATGGTGTATCGAGCCGAATATATTTGGATCGACGGACAGAAACCAACCGCCAAGATGCGGTCCAAGACAATGGTCGTGCCTGACGGAAAAGAGCCGCCTATTTGGGGTTTCGACGGTTCGAGCACCGAGCAGGCTCCGGGTGCAAACTCGGACTGCGTGTTGCAACCGGTTCTAATCACCCCGGACCCCATTCGGGGGGGAGACAACAAGCTCGTTCTGTGTGAAGTTCTCAACATTGACCTGACGCCGCATGTTTCGAACACGCGCGCTGCTTGCGCGCAGGCCAGCGAGAAGTACGCATCGCATGAGCCGTGGTTCGGGATTGAACAGGAGTACACGTTCTTCAAGGATGGGCGTCCACACGGATGGCCACAGGGTGGCTTCCCTGCACCGCAGGGTGGGTATTACTGCGGCGTCGGGTTTGACGAGATCTACGGCCGCGACATTGTGGAGGCTCACACCACGGCGTGTATCGACGCAGGGATCCTCATCAGCGGCACCAACGCCGAGGTACTCATTGGGCAGTGGGAGTTTCAGATCGGCCCGTTGGATCCCTTGGCGGCGTCCGACCAGGTGTGGCTGGGGCGCTGGTTGTTGTACCGCGTTGCTGAAGACTTCGGAGTTTCGGCAACGCTCGATCCGAAGCCGGTGAAGGGCGACTGGAACGGCGCAGGTGCACACACGAACTTTTCCACGGAAGAAATGCGCAAAAACTACGACGCGATCATCGCGGCGTGTGAAGCACTTGGCGAGAAGACAGAGGAGCACGTCGCTAACTACGGCGCGGGCATCGAGCTGCGTCTCACCGGTCTCCACGAGACCGCCCCTTGGACCGAGTACAGCTACGGGGTCTCGGATCGCGGCGCTTCGGTTCGCATCCCCTGGCAGGTCGCCAAGGAGGGTAAGGGTTATATCGAGGACCGCCGACCAAACGCCAACATGGACCCGTATGTTGTTACCAGGTTGATCACAGAAACCGTTTGCGACTATCTAGAGAAGGTCTAACCAAACTTCCTCGGAGAGCGGCCTGTTCTCTTAGGGCCGAGAAGCCCCACACGCGGTGTGTGGGGCTTCTCGACGTAGTGAACGGTGGCCAGGCCAACGAGACTGGCTACTCTCGATGTATGAAGTCAAGCGCTGCAACAGTGGACGAGTATCTGGGCGAGCTCCCCGATGACCGGCGCGAGGCGATGAACTCTGTGCGCGCAACCATTCTTGATAATTTACCGACAGGGTATGTCGAGTCGATGGGATCTGGAATGATCGTGTACGAGATACCACTTGAAACGGTGCCCGACACCTACAACGGGCGGCCGTTGATGTATGCAGCTTTGGCTTCGCAGAAGAACCACATGTCCGTCTATCTGATGGGCATCTACGCCGACGAACCCACCAACGCCACGTTTCTGAAAGCGTACAAAGCCTTCGGGAAACGACTCGATATGGGGAAGAGCTGTGTCCGATTTAGAAAACTCGCCGATCTTCCACTCGGGGTTATCGGCGACGCGATCGCCGCACACACAGTTGTACAGTTCACCGAACTGTACCGACGGTCTCGGCCCTAGATAGACGCTGTCAGCTAGCCCACCGTTCCGATGGCGGAAAGAAGCTCGACTAGTGCGGCATCAAGGGCCTCCTGGCTGATACCAATGGCGGCTAACCCGTCGCGACGGCCGGTAGCCGACTTTGCGTCCAGCAGACCTTCGAGCATTTCCCCTGCGGCATCAGTCATGGCTTGTGTCGAATTCACGACGGGCGCCCACACGTCATCGAGCTCCTCGAGAACGGACGCCGACAGGACCTCGTTCTTAAAGTCGTTCACCGAATCTCGGTACTCGGTGAACTTTGTTTTGGCGGTTGTGAAGTTGAAGTCGCCGTTGTCCCATTCGGCGTTCAGATCGACGGCAGACACAGCTAGAGCAGCGGCTGCCTCGCGAAACTGCGTCGCGTTAGCGGTCAGCACCGCAAGCGCAGGATCGATCGTGGTAGTACTGGTACTAGATGAAGTCGGTACCAACGTCACCGTTGTAGTAGTTGTCTTGATCGAAATAACCGCCTCCGGAAGGCGGTTTACAAATACCACCGTTGCGCCGATGATTCCGGCGATCAACACGGGCAGGATCCAAATACCATGACGAGGGTCGTTTCTACTCACAGCGGGGAAGGTTAGCGCCACCGACGAAATGAGTGTCGGACCCGAACGCGCCGACAACGTCGTATTCTTAGCCCCATGGAAATACCTGACCTGAATGCGCTTGTAACGGGTGGAGCGCACCGCGTTGGTGGAGCAATCAGTCGCGCACTGGCGGAGGCCGGGGCGAATGTTTTCATCCACTACGGGCGGTCAGCCAATGCCGCCGAGTTGATGGCGACGGATCTCTCCACACTCGGCGTCCGGGTCGCAATCGGCGGCGCTGACCTCTCGAACCCGCGCACTGCCGGTGAGTTGCTTGACACCGCGACGGAAGCTCTCGGACCGATTTCCATTCTCGTGAACAGTGCATCGGGGTTCCCCGAAGACTCGTTGGCCGATATCACCCTTGACGGTCTGCGGAGCACGATGGCGTTGACCCTCGAATCGCCGATCATGTTGATGCAGGCAATGGCGAGCAGGCTCGACGGTGCGCCTGGCGCAATTGTCAACATCAGCGACGTTAGGACCCAAACTCCGTATCTCAAACATTTCTCCTACACGGTCGCCAAGGGTGCCATAGACACAGCAACTCGCGCCGCGGCGCTTGCGTTGGCTCCGGCCGTTCGCGTCAACGCGGTTGCGCTCGGTGTGATCTTGTCCCCGCTCGGCGAAGGAGCTGATTACGTCGCCGAGCTTGCTTCACGACTCCCGGCCAAGCGCGCTGGTGGATCTGAAACGGTGACTCAGGCCGTCCTCCATTTCATCTCGAACGACTTTGTGACTGGCGAGATACTCCGGCTCGACGGCGGTTCCCACCTGGTGTAGCCGATGTGTTGGGGTCGCCTCCTCGCAGGCGCGGTACCCTTCGGTCATGGACAAGTACGACAAAGTTCTGATACGAGATCTCTCGGTGATGGGGATCCTGGGGGTCAACCCTGGCGAGCGAGTCACTCCGCAGGAAATTCTCGTCAACGCAACACTGTTCGTTGACACCCGGGATGCGGCGGCTACAGACGACATTGGCGCTGCGGTCAATTACCGCACGCTTACCAAAGCAATGATCGCCCACATCCGCAACGGCAGACCGAAACTTGTTGAACGCCTTGTGCAAGAACTTGCTGACATCTGTTTCGAGCTGGACTCGGGGGTGCAGGCTTTGACGATTTCAGTTGAGAAGCCCGGCGCCCTGCGACACGCACGATCTGTGGGAATTGAAATCACCCGCGAGCGTGTTGATGGCTGAAGCGAGGAGGCAACCATGGATACACTTCCAAAGAAACTAGCCGTACTAACGCTGGGTTCGAACATTGACCGTCAACGCCATTTACCCGAGGCGATTCGCCTACTAAGGCGTCACCCCGACATTGAGGTGCGCGAGGTTTCGCAGTTTTTCGAGTCGGCATCCGTGGGCGGACCCGCCGACGCTCCTGACTACTACAACGCTGCGATGCTGGTGTGCTCGGCATTCTCCCCTGAGGAGTTAAGGGCCGAGCTTCGTGAGATCGAAAACGGTCTCGGCCGGGTGAGGACCGAGGATCCCGACGAACCGCGTACGATCGATATCGACATTGCATACTTTGATGACATCGTTGAAAGCTTCGAGGACTGGGAACTTCCAGATCCCGACGCGCTGGTTGCTCCCCACATAGCAATTCCGGTAGCGGAGGTGGCCCACGACTGGATTCATCCCGTCGACGGTCGAACGATGCGACAGATAGCTCGCAGCGTCGAAGACGGCAACGTAAGAACGGCGCGCGCTATCAAATTGAGCGCTCCACACGTCGCTCGGGCGATCGAGGACTTTGATACACCGGACGAGGTGTACGCCCCGAGATTCGAAGCCTTGGTGCGTCAACAGCTAATCGAAATCGGAGAGCAACCATCGCGAGAAGGGCTTCTCCGCACGCCGATCCGTGTCGCCAAGGCGTTCGACTTCTTGACTAGCGGATACACGATGTCTCTGGACGACGCGGTGAACAACGCAATTTTCGACGCCGAGGGTGCTGACGAAATGGTCCTCATCAAAGACATCGAGTTCTACTCGATGTGCGAGCACCATATGCTGCCGTTCTTCGGTAAAGCGTCGGTTGGCTACCTCCCGGATGGGAAAATCATCGGGCTGTCGAAGGTCGCAAGGATCGTCGACCTGTTTGCCAGGCGGCTCCAGGTCCAGGAGCGGTTGACCAACCAGATCGCCGACGCTCTCAGTGAGGTGCTTGACCCGCTTGGGGTCGCTGTTGTGATCGAGGGCAAGCATTTCTGCATGATGATGCGCGGCGTCCAGAAGCAAGATTCCTCGATAGTGACGAGCGCCATGCGAGGCACGTTCCGCAGAGATGCGCGCACGAGGAGTGAATTCCTCTCCTTTCTCAACGACTAACCGCACGCCGGGAGCGCTTGTCGGGTTTAGTACACTGGCTGAATGGCGACACGGGATACCCTCGGGCGGTCGCTGCGAGACTTCCGCATCTCCGTCACGGACCGCTGTAACTTTAGATGCACCTACTGCATGCCAAAAGAGGTGTTCAACAGCGACTACAAGTTCCTGCCGCGCTCCGAGCTGCTGACGTTTGAGGAGTTGTCTCGTGTCGCCGGCGTTGTTGCCAGGCTCGGCACCCGCAAAGTCCGCTTGACCGGTGGCGAGCCACTGATGCGCCGAAACATTGATCGGCTCGTGTCCCAAATAGCTGCGATCGACGGATTGCATGACATTGCAATGACCACCAACGCTTCCCTTTTGGGTAGGCATGCTGTTGCGCTGAAGGCAGCGGGGCTCAACCGGGTGACTGTCAGTCTCGACGCGATCGACAACGATGTGTTCCAGGCGATGAACGACGTTGGAGTCGACGTTCGGACCGTGCTCGACGGCATCGACGCCGCGGCAGAGGCGGGTCTTGGTCCGATCAAAGTGAACATGGTCGTGAAGAAAGGAGTCAACGATCAAGAGGTTGTCGAGATCGCGGAACACTTTCGCGGGACCGGCCATATCGTTCGGTTTATCGAGTACATGGACGTCGGTGTGACAAACGGTTGGCGTATGAACGACGTTCTGCCAGCCAGGAGCATCCTCGGCCTCATAGAGAAGCGTTACAAAGTGGAGCCTGTGGACCCAAATTACGATGGGGAAGTAGCGACTCGGTACAGGTATATGGATGGGTCTGGCGAGTTCGGAATTATCTCATCAGTTACGAAGCCGTTCTGTGGTGGGTGCACCCGCCTCCGGCTCGGCGCCGACGGTCGCCTGTTCACTTGTCTCTTTGCAAGCAAGGGCACAGACATCCGCGGCCCGATGCGGGACGGGGCGACCGACCTCGAACTGGAGCAGCTCATCAAGGGCCTTTGGCAGGTCCGCACCGACCGCTATTCCGAGCAACGCACCGAGTCAAACATTCCGATGCCAAAAGTGGAGATGTCGTACATCGGCGGATAGAGATCTCCGATGGCGCCGGCAGCTTTCGTTGGGGTGATAGCCCGCCGGATTTTCGGAAACGGTTCGTTTTCCATAACCACGTGACCACCTTGTGGTGCGTTCGGGTTCGCTGTTCGTTGGCCCCCGCATGTGACCATGCTCTCATAGGCAATCCGATCCGTGTCGCGATGTTCCGGGCCTGCTCATGATCGACGTTGTAGGTCGCGAAAAGTTCCTCGCGTCAACCCCCTTGTATCGCTACCAGCGGGTCCGTACGGTCGAGGCATGGATACATCTGTTGCTCTTATGGTCGGTGGTACTGCAGTCTCGGCGCTTGCGGTCCTCCACGGAACGTTCTCCTCTCGGGGACTGCGAAACGCCGTCGCAGCCGTTGGAGTCGTGCTACTTTTCGTACCCTCGCTCGCCGCATATGCTGAGGTCACACCCCCGGCGAGGCGTCTGGCTAGCGCGACGGTCGTCTATGAGTCGCCTGCCGAGACGTCATTAGCGGCTTTTTACACCGTTCAGAAGGGCGACACTCTGTGGAAGATAGCGGCGCATGATCTAGCGAGTCGGGTGGGTGATACAACACCCGAGGCGATCTCTGATCGGTGGGTCGGAATCTACAGGGTGAATCTCTCTGTGATCGGTGACGATCCGAACCTTATTTACCCCGGGCAACGCTATGACATGGGGGAGGGGCGATGACTGACGAGCATGTAGAAGAGTTCGAGGAAATCCCATGGTCACAGCTCATCCCCGACTCAACACCGGCCGGCAACCGGACCGTGATGATCGCGGGTGGGATCGTGATCGCGCTCGTTGTCGGTGTTTTTGGCGCGAAACTGCTGGGTAGCGGTTCGCAACCAACGGTCGTCGAGACGTTCTCCGAGGCGGTGCCGTTGAGTGTCGAGGTACCTCTCGAAACCTCGATCACTAGCGAGAGTGCTCCGCCCACGACCGGTCCGGCACAGAGTGTCTTGTATGCGGAGGCCGATCTCATGGCCTCGATCACTCCGCCGTCCGACACCGTGGTCGGGGCGAACTACGTTGCGACCCGGTTCGTTAGGGAGTTCTTCACAGTCGACGGCGACAAGGCTGCCCGTCCTAACATCACGGCGCTTTTCGCCAACGGTGTCCAGTTACCTCTGCCGCACGGGCAAGAGGGGCTCACAACGTACGTGGAGTGGGCGCAGGTGGTCAGATCCGAAATCAATCCGGACGGACTTGATGTGACGGTTGCATTCCAGATGCTTGAGGAGTCAGCGGGTGTACCTGAAGTGTTCGTCCGCTCAGAAGTACTTGAGGCAACGATTGCATTGATCGCGACTCAAGATGGGTATGCGGTGGGTGCGCTACCGAATGTTTCACCTGCCGCTTCGCCCACCTCGATCGCCGCTTGGGAGGGTGTCGACTCTGCACCGCAGGCTGTGATTGACGCCGCTATCAAGAAAATAAGCGGCTTTGCAACCGAAGGCGCCGTTATCGCGCAAGAGCAGCTGTCCGGAGGGGCTTGGCGGATAGTGCTGCTTGCCAAACGTGCGGACGGTCTTAGCTGGCCGCTGCAAGTGATCGTTCCGCAGGTCCCGTAATCGCCGCGAACATCTCCGCTGCGGGGCGATGCAACGGCGACCGATATCTCGCTTCGGCGACTGCGTTCCACGGGTCGTTGTTGGGCCGGGAGGCCGGTTAGCTGAAGTGAGCCTCGAGTATCCGAATGGTGTGTGGCTCGATTGTGTCCCAAGACACGTCTGGGACTTTCGAAATGGTCACGAAATCGGCCGACATGAACACGCTTTTGGTGCCCTCGATGCCGAGTAGTGCCGTTGCGAGCTCATTGCCTTGTGCGTTGGCCGGCACGAATGTTGAGGGTCCACCTACGTCCATACCGACGGTGAACTTCCTCGCGTTGTCGTTTGGTGTTATCGAGACCGTAACGGGCATTGACCATCCAGACGTTTGCCTGCCCGTATCGTACCCCAACAGTCATCAGCGACTTGGCGGCAAGGGTGACGGCGTTGCTGGCGTATAGAATCATCCCGTGTCATCTGAAGCCATTCTCGCCGTGGATGTCGGCGGGACGTTTACCGATCTTGTTGTTTGGGACGGAGAGAGGCTGCGGTCAGGCAAGACATCGTCCACTCCGCACGATCAAAGTCTTGGTGTTGTCTCGGGGGCCAGTGTTTTGCTTGACGACCCGGTCGCCCGTTTCGTGCACGGCACAACTGTTGCGACAAACGCACTTCTTCAGCGCCGCGGGGCGCGTACCGCGCTCGTCACCACACAAGGGTTTAGGGACGTCATCGAGATAGCGCGCCAGGACCGGCCGAGCCTCTACGACAGCTTCGATGACCCTGCCCCGGCCCTCGTGCGGCGTACGGATCGCTACGAGGTGGACCGCACCGCCCCGGATGCCGCTGCTATCCCGACCTCGATTGGGGACGCTGACTCGATCGCGATTTCGTTGCTGTACGGATACGAACGTCCAGACGAAGAAGCTGCCGTGGCCGATGGTCTCCGGTTGCGAGGGATCACCGTTCCTATCAGCCTATCAAGCACCGTCGCTCCAGAGTTTCGGGAGTACGAGCGCACTGCGACCACTGTCCTCAACGCGTACCTGGTGCCAGAAACTGGCCGGTACCTCCGTCAGCTCGTAGATCGCTGCGCCGAGGCGGGTCTGCCGGAGAACTTTCAGGTGATGCGATCGTCTGGAGGTCTCATCGACGTTGATCAAGCTGCGGACCTCCCCGTGGCAGTCCTGCTGTCTGGTCCTGCCGGTGGTGTCATCGCCGCGGCTGCATTGGGTGACTCCCTCGCGATGAGTCGAGTGATCTCGTTCGATATGGGCGGCACGTCCACTGATGTTTGTCGTATCGACAATGGACGTCCCGATGTCAGCTACCAACGTGACGTTGCGGGCTATCCGTGCCGGATGCCGTCCGTTGCGATCCACACCGTGGGAGCCGGCGGCGGGTCGATCGGATGGGTCGACGGTGGCGGATCGCTGCGAGTCGGTCCCCGGTCTGCGGGTGCTGTACCGGGACCCGCAGCGTACGGGCGTGGCGGGACGGAACCGACCGTTACCGACGCAAATGTCGTCGTAGGTCGAATTGCCGGCGGGTCAAGACTTGCCGGGGAACTCACGGTGGACTTCGGACGGGCGGAGTCAGCAATAGATGCTCTGGCGGCTGGCGTCGGTCTGAACATCGCGGATACCGCGCTGGGAATGCTCACCGTCGTTGAGGAAATCATGGCGGGCGCAATTCGCAAGATTTCCGTTGATGAAGGGGCGGACCCGCGTGGTGCGGCGCTGGTGGCCTTTGGAGGAGCGGGTGCGTTGCACGGGTCCGCGGTTGCGAGAATACTTGGTGTGTCGCGGGTTGTGGTCCCACGGTTCGCCGGTGTGTTCAGCGCTCTCGGGTTGCTGCTCAGTCCGCCGAGAATAGATCTGACCCAGTCGATCGCAGCCTCGGACGAATCTGACCTCAGCGACCTCCACCGAGTAGGTGCCGCCCTATCCGCGCAGGGGCGGTCGCGGTGCGAGGCGATGGGTGCCGAAGTTGTTGAGGCGGGCTTACTTGTAGATGTCCGATACATTGGCCAGGCCCATGAGGTAACGGTCACGTTTGGTACCGGCGACTCGTGGGAGACCATTGCGGACCGCTTCCACACAAAGCACGCGCATCGCAACGGTTTTTCTCGCCCGGAGAACGCAATTGAGGTGGTGACGGTGCGAAGCGAGACAGTCGGCAAGCCGGCCCTCGAATGGAGCGACCTTCCCGCTGTGGTCCCAGCGGGGGAGGCAAGCCGGGGTACGCGGCAGGTCCTGACTTCCCGGGGTGGAGTTTCGGCTGACGTGTACTGGCGTGCAGCGTTGATTCCCGGCACGGTTATCGCGGGACCGGCAATCATCGAAGAGGACCAGGCTACGACCTTTATTGGTCAGGGCGACCGGCTGGAGGTGCTGGCCGACGGTTCTCTTGAGATCACCTGGTGACCGAGCAAACACCGAATCCGGTGTGCCCTATCCCTTGACGGAACCCGCCAAGATTGCGCGAACGAAGTAACTCTGTGGCGGGGGAAGCACGATCAGCTGCAAGCGCCAAAGTGGTCGGGCTATGGGGCTCCGCACGACCGGTTGGCCTCCTGAAGGGCCGTCGCGACTAAGACTCCCTGGCTACGCCCGCGATCGTCGCTTTCACGGAATAGCCTTGAGGAAACAAGATGTCTCAGGCAGCATTTCGATTGTCCTCGACACCGACCGGTGCTTTGGTGAGTCCGAGTCGTAGACCACATCCCACGACCCCTCAGGAAGAGTCATCGATTTTGTGGTCGGCTCCCAGTTCGCCACCGCAACCATGGTTCCACGCTGCACCATACGGGTTGCTTCTGATCCGGTTTCGATCCACTGAGCCGGGGCGTTCCATAGTTCGGGGTGCTCGCGGCGTACGGCAAGCAAACCGCGATACCGAGAAAGCCACGACAATTCGTCGGTGCGCTGCGCGGCAACCGTTTCGGAAGGGCTCCGATCGACCGACGGCAGCCACGGTTCCTTCGATGTGGAGAATCCGTTGGCGTGCGAGGAGTCCCAGGGCATGACGCTGCGTGTCCCGTCGCGGCCGACTCCGTTCTCGTTGCGCGTTGTTATCGGGTCCTCTCGGTCTTCTTCGTCGACTTCAGCATCGATCAAACCCAGCTCCTGACCTTCCCACAGAAACGGGAACCCACCGAGTGCCATCATGAATGTCATCACCGCAAGGGAGCGCTTGCGCCCGAGATCACCACCACCGAACCTTGTTGCAGAGCGTGAATTGTCGTGATTGTCGATCACCCATGAGATTCCGGTGTCCGTACTCCGCTGCACAGTCTCGAGTTTCGCAAGCAACTCCAATGGCGCCCAGCTCATCCATCCGGGTTCCAAGTAGAACACGGTGTGGAGACTGTCCCCTCGCACGTACAGGGCTATTCGCTCAAGCGTACGAGGGTTGGATTCACCGATCAGCACTGCCCCGTACGGCTCAACGATCTGATTCCACCGCCTGTAGATGTTGATGGTGTCATCCTGATCCATGTCATAGCGGTGATCGAACGCTGCAAACACATTGACCGGGTTGCCGGCGTCTGTGATTGGAGCGATTTGCGGATTATCACGAAAGCTTTCGTCCTTCATCAGCCCATGGGCTACGTCGATCCGGAATCCGTCCACCCCTCGTTCACACCAAAACGTCAGAATGTCTTCGAACTCTTTTTGCACCGCTACGTTTCTCCAGTTCAGATCCGGTTGTTCAGGAAGAAAGAGATGGCAGTAGTACTGACCGGAATCCTCGTCCAACGTCCACGCCGGTCCGCCGAAATGGCTTACCCAGTTGTTTGGTGGCCGACCGTTTGCGGCCGGGTCCCTCCACAGGTAGTAATCGCGGTAGCGGTTGTCGCGGCCTTTGATGGCTTGTTGGAACCATTCATGGACCGAGGACGAGTGGTTGGGAACGATGTCGACGATGATCCGTAACCCAAGACTATGCGCCGCAGCAACGAGGTCGTCAAAGTCTTTCAGTGTGCCATGGATGGGGTTGATAGCGCGATAGTCGGATACGTCATATCCGTGATCGAACCCGGGCGATTCATAGAACGGCGCAATCCAAATCGCATCGACCCCGAGCCACGACAGGTAGGGCAGTCGCTCCCGAATCCCTACAAGGTCGCCGATTCCGTCGTCGTTCGAGTCAGCGAAGGATCGGGGATAGATTTCGTATCCGACCGCGCCCCGCCACCAACCTGCCGTCATTCTTTTCCCAGGTGTCAGGCCGCCCGAGTCTATCGATCCAGGAGACTGTAAGCGTTTACAAAATCGTTCCGACTGTAGTCGCTGGGTCTTCCCGGGTGAATTGCTGGCCCAATGCGCTGGGTTCGTATCGCGAGACGATGGCATGACGCCGACCGTACCGCGGAAAACCGGCACCGTGAACCGCGGGGCCAGTTCTGGTCGGAGCGACTTCGCGTTTCTATCCTGCTGTCTATGGAACACCGCCCGCCTTGTCAGCTTCGCGACGTTGCCTCAGCGTCTCACGCAGACACCGGCACAATGAGCGTACGATGACGGTCGATCCGGTAACCCTTGAGGTCGCCCGAAACAGATTCGCCGCGATGGCGGCGGAGATGGGTGCGGTGCTGACGCGAACCGCTTACTCACCGAACATCAAAGAACGTATCGACTGCTCTGCGGCACTGTTCGTTGCGTCTGGAGAGATGCTTGCACAGGCCGAGCACATTCCTGTCCACCTCGGCTCGATGCCTGCATCGGTGGCGGCAGTTCTCGCAGCATTCGGCGAGTCCGTCGAACCCGGGGTGCAATACGCTGTCAACGATCCGTTTTTCGGTGGAACTCATCTCAATGATCTGACCCTTGTCGAGGCTGTGTTTCTCGAAGGGGACATCATCGGCTGGGTTGCTAACCGGGCTCATCATGCCGACGTGGGTGGCGAGGCGCCTGGCTCGATGCCAGCGTACGCGACGCACATTGATCAGGAGGGACATCGGGTGCCCCCGACCGCCGCGGTACGCAACGGATTGTGGATACCTGAGTTCGTCGATCCGTTTCTCGCCGCAACTCGTACCCCTACCGAGCGTCTTGGTGACCTTTCAGCACAACTCGGGGCGAACGAAGCCGGGAAAGCTCGGGTGCTGGAGTTCATCGGTGAGTACGGGATGGACCAGTTCCACACCGTCGCCTTTGCGTTGCTCGACTACGGCGAACGGCGGATGCGCACCGCACTGGGTGCCCTGCCGGACGGTGTCTACCGCTTTTCGGACGTCATGGAACTACGTGGTGAGGAGATCCCTATCGTCGTTGCGGTCACCATTGCAGGCGAAACCCTCACCGCAGATTTCACAGGGTCGGCGCCCCAGGTCGAAGCAAACATCAACGCGGTCGATGCCGTCACGCGGTCGTGTTTGTATTACGCCGTTCGCGTCGCAACCGACCCGTCCATACCCGCAAACGGAGGTTGTTATCGTCCGCTCTCGTTGATCACCGAACCGGGGTCGATAGTGCACGCCGAGTACCCGGCCGCAGTCGCGGCGGGGAATGTCGAAACTTCGCAGCGCATTGCCGACACGTTGCTCGGTGCGCTCGCACAGGCCGCCCCCGATCGTGTGCCGGCGGCGGGGCAGGGAACGATGAACAACATTTTGATCGGGAACGACAACTTTGCGTACTACGAGACCATTGCGGGTGGTCAGGGAGCACGCCCCGGCCGCGACGGTGTATCTGGCATCCATACCGGGATGACGAACACGAAAAACACCCCGATCGAATCTCTGGAGCGGCACTACCCGTTTCGAGTGACGAAATACCAGTTGCGTCGCGGGTCGGGGGGCTCGGGGCAGTTTGTCGGTGGGGAGGGCATCGAGCGAGAGATCGAGTTTCTAGAGGGCGCGACTGTGTCGATTATTTCTGAACGGAGACACCGAGGTGCGTACGGTCTCTCCGGTGGAGGTTCTGGCGCGTTGGGGGAGGATTGGCTCCTAAAGGCCGACGGCAGTCGTATCCGGCTCGAAGGCAAAGCGACGTTTGAGGTTGCCCCGGGTGATCGGCTCCTCGTGTTGACTCCGGGCGGCGGAGGTTGGGGGGACCCAGTCGAACGCGTCGGATGAGGGTGTTCCGCACGACTACGCTGAGATGATGGCTGATTCACCCGTTCAACTCACCTCGTCCGGACCACCAACGACCGTGCTCCCAGAACCCGACCCGCAGGCAGCTGCCGCGTTGGAAGGTGCTGGTTCGGACAAAGACAGCCTCGCTGAAGTCGTTGGCAGATACCCGCGATTTGTCGATGCATGGGCGGCGCTTGGAGCCGTCACTTCCGATCCCGTCGAGCGGTACGCCTACTTTCGTGTCGGGTATCACAGGGGATTGGACTTCTTGCGCGCCAACGGCTGGCGCGGAAGTGGGTACGTCCGTTGGCAGGAGACAACGAACCGCGGTTTTCTCAACACCCTATCGGGGTTGCGCGATGCCGCAGCAGCGATCGACGAGACGGACGAGGTCGATCGCATCACAGACTTCCTCCACCAGCTCGACCCCGACACCAACCCTGCGACCGATTAGGGGACTCACTCCAATAACGCCTGCCCTTTGTCTGGTGCGGTGCTTCGTTTTGAGTCTCGCTCGGGTCGATTTCGTGTATGAGCAAGTGGCAGCTGTCCGCAACGATTTCATTATTGGTTTCCTGTTTCGGCTCTCAGGGTGAGGGGTCGATTACGGTGAGTCGAGTACTGAGCCAATCAGCGACGGCGGCTTCGTCGAGGTCTCCTGCAGCGATCGCCAGCATTGTCGAGACGGCCCCGTCAGACGGGACGTTCAATCGACGACCGTTCAGCGCACAAAACATGACGAGCGATTGCCATGCAAGGCGTTTGTTACCGTCTGGAAGTGGGTGGTTGTGAGCGATGTGGACGACAAGAACCGCTGCCTTGTCGACGAACTCGGGATAGAACTCGACATCGCCGAACCCAGCTTGTGGTGCGTGCAGGGCTGAATCGAGCAAGTCCAAGCGGGAAACCCGAGCGAGGACGTCCGCATCGATCCCGGTAACGGCCTCGGCGACGGCGAGCGCCTCAGCCAGTGTGAGGTACCTCACTCCGCGAGACGATCGAGAATCTTTCTGTCGCGCTCGGTTAGCGCCTTGAGCATTTTGACGAACTCGGTGTCTTTTCTAACAAGCTCAATCTCGGCTCGGAGAGCTTCAAGCATCAGTGCGTTGACGCTGATCCCCCGCCCACGAGCAATGATGTCCGCTTCCTCAGCGAGTGTTTCGGGAATGCGCAATGTCGTTATCCGTTTCTCCATGACGTTATGGTATCACGACATCACAACGTCGTACACCCCTCGACCAGAACCTGGCGCATGCGCGGCCAGATACCGGGACGGTGATTGAACGAGTCGCTCCTGGCATGTCGCGCCGCCGAGGCGCGGCGACCGATCTCGACGATCTTCTCCGGCGGCGTCTGCCATCTCCGCCATGGGTTCCACATCTGGCAAAGGGAAACGCGCGGCGCGCGGTGCCCACTCGATCGATCGTAAGCCGGTGGTGTGTGCTCCAGACCGAATCCGATAGTTCGTGAGCGGCATCTCTGCGACGGAACTTGAGGGCAGCCTTCCCCACGCGCTAGCGGTGGTTGATGGTTTCGATCCCGGGGAGGTCGACAAAGGCACCGAGATCGGTACTCACTATTTTTCGGCCGGTGGCTCTGGCGGTCGCGGCGATGAGGAGGTCGTGGGCGCCGCGTGGGCGCCCTGCTTTGCGAACAGCAGCGAGGAGCTCGGCGTGCTCAACGGCGATACCGAGGTCGTATGCGATTATGGGCAGGGACACAATCATCTCGTCGACAAAGGCTCTGCGGGCGGCCCGTCGTTTGCCCGAAGCGAGCGTTACGCCGACCAATAGCTCGGCGGCAGTGATCGCTGCAATTGCCACATCGTCGCCGTCGTCGATGACGTCGTCGAGGCCGACACCCCGCCGTTCCGCGTCGATTAGGAACGTAGTGTCGAGTAAGAGCATGCTCACTCTCGGTCTTCAATCTCAAGGAGGCGCCGGATGTCGACAAGGTCCTTGGACCATTGAGCATCAGGATGATGGCGTCTCAGTAGTGCCTTGACATCGATCCCGCGTCCTTGGGTGATCGGCTCGATGTGGGCTACAGCCTTCCCGCGGCGCACGATGGTGTAGTGCTCACCACGGTGCTCCACGTCGTCGAGCAGATCAGCGAAGTGGCGGGCAGCGTCGGTGGCAGAGATATCCGGCATCGCATCAGATTATCATATGTCAATCAGAATATGAACTTTGCAGACACATCGCCGGGCGTTTCGGGAATACCACGTTTTTGTGATTAGGCACCGCAAATCCACTCACTCCTACGAGACAGAGGACGGCTGAAGGCTCCCTTCGCGATCGAGAGATCCTGGAGTAGAGGAGTTCTTGAAATTTTCCCGAGGAGTACCAGACAGCGATGACCTCCCGATCTCTGGATCAGGAGGCCATCGCTCAATGTCTGTTAGCCGCCTATTTCGTCGTCTCCGCCGGGATCGTCAGGCGGTGGGCACAGGATGATGTGGCTGATGTCAGCCTGCTGACCGCCGTTGGTGATTCCACCGATGAGCACCTTCCCAAGCTGTACGTCGTAGTACTTGCGGTTTACGGCGGCGGACTTGACCACGACGAGGTCGTAGTGGTCGTCGGATGTCCACGATGAAGCATCCAACTCGATCTTGGTGCCGTTGTCGCACCACGCCTCAGCCTGGTTCAAGTTTTTGGCTGTTGCGGGTGCGGCTACCGCCACCACTAAGCCTAAGACCACGAGCGTCAGTCGAAGTCGTTTCTGCATAGTTCTCCTTGAGTCCGAACGGCAATTTCCACGAGCGCCAGCGCATCGTCGTGCCGCATTTGCGACACACACTCCCATTGGGCTATCGGCGTTTCCGTATCGAGGCTTGAGCAATTCCTCCCCCGCCAAACACGGGGTTAGGTGTCTGCTGGATTGCCTAGCCGTCGGCGCACGAAGGCATGGATAGATGCAATGGCGCAACAGTCACCGCCCACGAAACATGCGATCTGAGACCGCCCGTCTGGCTTCCTACAACGGTTTTCCGTAGACCACGAGGTCGGCAATATCGAGGCCCGGCTTCTCAAATGCAGATCGTACCCACGGCAGGTCGGGTGCCACGATCTTGATGTGGGCTGCATGCTCATCCGACGCAATCGCGAGTAGTCCTCGAACGAAGTCGTTTGCGTCTTCGGGTCGGGTTTCCATCCATGCCACTTCGAGGTCGCTGCCGTTTGCAGCGGCGACCGCCCAACCGGTGGGTCCGGTCCAGAGGGCATCTTGCTGGGCCGCAGCTACGAGGTCGCCCTCGGTGAGCCGGCGCCACGTCCAGTCAACCGCGAACATCGCCCGCGCCGCTCGATAGAGGTCTCCCGACGACCAACTCATGAGCGCTGGGACTGCGTCGGCTGCTGCTGCGCGGCTCAGAGGTGCGTTTACCTTGGTGCGCGAACCGCCATTCGTGGTCGGAACCGGTCGCGCGCTTACAACCGGCCCTGACCCTTCGATCCATGTGCAGTCTGGGCGGTACCCGTCGCTCTCGACCTGCGCCCGTGCGGGTCCATTCTCGGCCTCGACACAGAGACGAAGGACCTGACCTCCTGCATCGCGGACCCAAGTGCGCTGGTGTTCGGCCAGTGCCTGAGCAACGCCTATTCGGCGCCAATCCGGCCGCACACGCGTACCTTGTAACCACCCCTCGGTCGCCGACAACATGCGAGCGGCGCTTGTCGCAACCGGAGTGTCGTCGTTGTCGACCGCGACCAATAGATTGAGGTTCGGGGTTGCTAACCACCGCAGCCAGCTCTCGTGAACATAGTCTCCCCATTCGAATGTGTCTGTCGTGAACGCCTCGATGGGTCCCTGGTCATCGGCGCGCGCCATCCTTATGGTGATATCCATAGGGTTAAGCCTAATGAACGCCCCGGTCAGTACCTGGCGAGTTCTTGGGCTGCCTCGATGATGCCGACTACTGAGAGCATCGTCATTGCCTCGCCCTGTTCCGAGTATGGGAAGGAGGGGATCTCATAACCAGCGTATCTGCGCACCGGTGCATCGAGCCAGTCGAACGCCTTGTCGTTGATCTGGGCGACGATCTCGGCGCCAAAACCCATGAACTCGTTGTCTTCGTGGACGACGAGGACCTTCCCGTTGCGATGTACTGCAGCCTCGATCGACGGCCAGTCGAGCGGTCGCAATGAGCGCAGGTCTAGGACACCGGCCGAAATTCCTTGTTGGGAGAGCTGTTCGGCAGCTTCCATTGCATAGTGTGCCATCGTGCCGTAGGCGATGATTGTGAGATCGTCACCCTCTCTGCGCAACGCCGCTTTGCCGAGCGGAACGGAGTGTTCCCCGGCCGGGTACGGACCCTTGGCGAGTCGGTAGAGCTTCTTGGGTTCAAGAAATAGCACAGGATCTGGGTCCTCGATTGCGGCCCACAGAAGCCCTTTCGCGTCCGCCGGCGTGGATGGCACGACGACCTTTAGACCCGGGACGTGTGTGTAGAACGCTTCGACCGACTGACTGTGGTAGAGCCCTCCACGGATCCCGCCTCCATAGGGGACCCGGATGACCAACGGACAGTTCCATCGGCCCCCCGACCGATACGAGATCCTTGCTGCTTCCGACACGATCTGGTCAAACGCCGGGTGGATAAAGTCGGCAAACTGGATTTCGGCGATGGGCCTTGACCCGATCGCCGCCATCCCAATGCCGATCCCGATGATCAGAGATTCGGCAAGCGGCGCATTGAAAGCGCGATCGCCTCCGAACGCGTCCGTGAGTCCCTTTGTTGTTTTGAACACCCCACCTTTGGGATCCGCAATGTCCTGGCCGAAGATCAAGGCCTCGGGGTACGAGGCGAGAATCTCGTGCAGCGTGCGGTTGATCGCGGTGATGAGATTGACGACCTCGCCATCCATCGGAGCCTCGAGTGCCACCGGCTCGGTGGGCTCGATGGGCTTGGCATACACGTGAGAGAACGGATCGGTCATCTCCGGCGCCTCTTCAGCCACCGCTAGACCGCGTGCCACCATCTCAGCAGCCTCATCGTGGATATCCTGTTCGGTTCCCTCATCAAGCAGTCGATTCTCAATGAGATACTGCTCGAGGCGAGTGATCGGATCTCTGCGACGCCAGTAGGCGACCTCCTCGGGGTCGCGATAGAGCTTGTCGTCATCGTCGGATGTGTGGGCGTAGTAGCGGTACGTCTTGGCCTCGACGAGGGTCGGGCCGTCGCCTTTTCGAGCCCGCTCGACAGCGGTCGACATGGCTCCGTAGACGGCGAAGATGTCGTTGCCGTCGATGTTTACGCCCGGCATGTTGTAACCCTGCGCCCGGTCCGAGATAACACCCGCGATCTCCTCAGCAGACGGCGTCGAGATCGCGTATAAATTGTTCTCAACCAGGAAGATCACCGGGAGTTTCTTGATCGATGCGAAGTTCATCGCCTCGTGCCAGTCGCCCTCGGAGGTGGCGCCGTCGCCAGACGCAACCATGACCACTCCTTCGCTGCCGGCGCGTTGAAGTTCGTACGCAATCCCGCACGCGTGGGGGAACTGTGTCGCGATCACTGAGCCATGGGTGAAGATCTTGAGGTTTGGCTCTGAGAAATGTCCTGGCATTTGGCGCCCGGCAGACGCCGGATCTGTTGCTTTTGCGAACAGACTCAAGAAGATGTCTGCCGCTGTGACGCCTACCCCGACAGCGAACGCCATATCGCGGTAGTACGGCAATGACCAGTCTTTCGAGGTGTCGATGGCGAAAGCAGCTCCGACCTGTGTTGCCTCGTGGCCTGATGCGGAAACCACAAACGGCACCCGCCCTTGTCGGTTCAATGCCCACATGCGGTCGTCGATCTTGCGTGCCAGCACCATCTTGCGGTACATGTCGATTACCTGGTCGTCACTGAGACCGAGTTCCCTGTGTTCTTGGACGTTTTCGAGATCCAACATTCTGCTCCCTTCGGTCTCCCATGGTTAGGGCGTTACGTGCGCTCGAACCCGCCGCGTCGGGCGTTCGTCTTCTGTCTCGTCCGACTGGTTGACGTTTCGTGCCGGTGACCCAACCTTCCTCTTCGCGGCCCGAATCATGATCGGGCACACTGCCGGCGTGCGGCTCTGTTGCGGGTGCACCAACTGGTTGAGGCCGCCGCACCGCGACCGTGAGTGACGTTCTCGCCCGACGGTCGCCAGACTCTGTGCGCCTGTCCGGATCGGCGACGGCCGGACCAAGTGCACCTCTGTCAACAAGTCAATGATAGCGATTTGCCGCGCCTGTCTGCTGGTCGCACAGCGCGGGTACCATTGTTGGATGATCGCCGCAGCATATCTCCGCGTGTACGTTCGCGAGGATCGCCTTGCGCGAAAGAGATGGGAAAAGCACGGCTCTGGGTCGATTCGTAAAGTCGTCGTGACCGACCATTTCTTGTGGACCGAGTCCACGGCCGACGATGTCCTAGTCCTCGAGTGGGAGGGTGACAGGTTTGTTTGCCCGCGGTTCGCCCGGCTGCGGATGCTCGAGGGCGTAATCGCCTTCGACAAAACGTACCCCGGTGGCGTGCTCATTCCAAAGCACGCGGTTGAGACGGTGAAAGATCAGCTCATTGCTCTTCGGTCCCAGATGCCTAGTGCGAAATCACATATCCTGACTTCGCCGTGGTTTGTTCCGCTGCGGTGGTTTGTCGCGTTTACGGCCGAGCATCGCAGCCTCTATCAGGCCGGGAGTGGAATGAGCCTCCGGTATCGCGCACCGATGGATACCGTAAAGCGCCGAGTTGACCGTGGCATTCGGGTACTCAGCGATGCGAATCTCGGCCCAGGCGCCTTGGTGCCCCTCCAAGATTTGGCGCGTTGGCTGGCCGGGTTCACGGAGGACGCAGTAGTCGAGTTGGACTACGACCGAGTTGCGGGCATGTTCTCAGAAGCCGACTTGGTCCTCGACGATTCATCGGCTCTTGTCGAAGAGAGCATCGTGGCGCTCGAGGCCGGGGATTTTCTCACCGCGGGTCTACGGTACCGCGAGGTTGCGTCCCGGTGGGCGCCATCACAAGCACAGGCATTCTTGAACTAGCCCGCCGGACTGATGTCCTGGTCAGGGGCGGACTTGAACCAGGCGGCGCGTGTCGGCCCGGAGGGTCGACTCGGAGGAGGTGTGTGTCGCCGGCGGAGGAGGCGAAAGCATGCCGACCGTCCAGCTCGGCTGGACAGGGTTCTTCCCTGCGCTGATGGGCGAGACGGGCCTGTGTGTGGTGGGCGTGTGGTGGTGTTGCGTTGGCTGGGTCGTGGAGCCTGCGGCGTTCTGTGGTCAGGGGCGGACTTGAACCGCCGACCCCCGCTTTTTCAGAGCGGTGCTCTGCCAACTGAGCTACCTGACCTATGCAGCAATGCCCGGACAGTAGCCCGGGCATCGCGTTGGGCGGGAGCGACGGGATTTGAACCCGCGACCTCCGGCTTGACAGGCCGGCGTGAACTCCAGACTTCACCACGCCCCCAAATATGTGCCCCCAGGGGAATTCGAATCCCCGTTGCCGCCTTGAAAGGGCAGAGTCCTAGACCGCTAGACGATGGGGGCAGGGAACGAAAGTTTACCTGATCTCCAGCAGCAGCCAACTGGGCGGACCGGAGTATATCGCGGAACCATGTGCCAGGTGAATTCGGTGCTGGTGTTCAATCTACGGAGAAACTTGACCCGAATCGGGGTCGACCATCCATGATGAGACATCAACGGCTTCGAACGCCGACCCAGGAATGTCACGCAGTTCGCGGAGCATATCGTTGTCCCATCTGCTGTCTAGGACGCCAGACACCATCCAGTCAGCACCGTTGTCGGCAACGATGATTCCGTACTCCTTGAAGGCAGTCATGATGACTTGGATTTCGAGTGCGTAGCCGCTGATGTCAAAGCTGGCTTTGAGCCGGAATCGTTGGCCCATTGGTGGCACGCTTGCGGACGTGTTGGACGATGCGAAGTGCCGCGCCGGCCACACGTAGGCGCGTTGGCTGGTGCTTACCGTGAATCGAATCGCGTGCTCGATTCGGCCGCTGGCGACCTCGTCGTATGTGACGAGACCGGGAGTGATCGGCAGACCTGCGGCGTCTGCCGATGTCCATCCGTTCGGGCGTAAATCGTTTGAACGCAGGTAGTACACCGCACCGGAATCGGCGTTCCAGCTCCCGTCGCCGTTGGACGATGCTCCGCCCTCGATCGGCGCGTCACCTGGAATTGGATACGGTCCGTCGTCCGACTCGTCGCCGTACGCTGTCCAATTAATGGCGACATCAGGCTGCGCATCGTCGACCTCAATGAGCGGAATACCGATCGGCGAATCTGACCCCGGTGGCCAGACCCCAGACCCAAAATCAGCACGGATGAAACCCGTTACCCCGATCGAGGAGATGTAATCGTCGGACCGGGGATCGAGCGGTGCGGTATCGATCCGAGTGTTCCAGATGTTGTCGGCGGGCAGAATCGAGCAGCGTTGCGGCGGTGTGACCGCGGTGAGTCCAAGCGCACGGGTGAGGAACGTCGCCATCTCTCCACGCGTGACCGACGCCCCCGGGCAGAACCGGTCGCTCTTCGGGGGGTTGCAGCCCTTGGTAATTCCGGCGGTGGCGAGGGCCGCAATGTCGGCGACGAACGGCGATTCGCCGACATCGACGAACTGGTTCGCTAGTCCTGCAGGAAGGTCGAGCGCACGGGTGAGGAACGCAGCCATTTGGCCCCGAGTGATTGGCGATTCGGGGCAGAAGCGGGTGTTCGCAGGAGGGTTGCAGCCGAGCGTGATGGCTTTGGCTGATATCGCCTCGATCGAACCCTCGTGGACAGACCCGTCATCGTCCGTGAATGAGCCGCCGGGATCGGTTGGTGCAGCGTTCGCAACCCCGGTACCGCCGGGAAGGACGAGCAGCGCGACCAGCGTCGCACCAGCCAGCAACGCTGCAAAACGCCTTCGGCTTGTTGAAATCCCCATTGTCACTTTCATCGGCACTGCGGAACCCCTGCTTGAGGTCTGACGTATCGCTCCTCCAGACGCTCGGAGCGGATCCTATGCTTTGTCTGCTGTTATCGATCCCTGGCATAATCGATACGTATATGCATTTCCCATCCCGGAAGGTGCTCGCATGCAGATAGTTGCGCTTGTTTGAGACCGGCGACGACACGCCCTCGCTCCGTGCGCCTATATTCTGAGTCGAGTCGTTAGGTCGAATCTCTGGAGAGTCACATGTCGGATAGCCAAGCGATTGAGAATCTTCTCAACGAGAACCGCATCTTTGAGCCCTCTGATGAGTTTTCTGCTCAGGCCAACGCAACCGCTGAGATCTACGACGAGGCCGAGTCGGACTACAAGGCGTGGTGGCATAAACAGGCGCTCGAGCGCATCACCTGGTTCAAGGAGCCGACGGTCGTTCTCGACGACTCGAACCCTCCGTTTTTCAAGTGGTTCAGCGATGGTGAGCTGAACCTGTCCTATAACTGTTTGGATCGACACCTTGAGACGCAAGGGGACAAAGTCGCCTATCACTGGGTCGGTGAGCCTGGTGACACACGTACCATCACCTACAGCGAGTTGCACGGGTTGGTTTCCAAGTTCGCCAACGGCCTAAGGTCCCTCGGTGTCGAAAAGGGCGACCGGGTAGCGCTCTACATGGGGATGATCCCCGAGCTTGCGATCTCGATGCTCGCCTGCGCCAGGATCGGCGCTGTCCATTCGGTCGTGTTCGGTGGCTTTTCGTCCGAGGCGTTGGCCAGTCGGATCCAGGACTCGCAGGTGAAGGTCGTCGTGACAGCCGACGGCGCATGGCGGCGCGGGTCGGTCGTGCCGCTCAAACCGGCTACCGACGTCGCGGTCGCTCGTTGCCCGTCTGTCGAAAAGGTAATCGTGGTCAAGCGGTGCAACAACGACGTCGAGATGACCGACAAGGACGTCTGGTACGACGACTTGATGTCGGCCGCCAGCGACGAATGCCCACCCGTCCATCTCAACGCCGAGGACCCTCTCTACATCCTCTACACGTCTGGTACGACCGGTTCGCCGAAAGGGATTGTGCATACCCAAGGCGGGTACCTCACCGGGATCATCACAACACATCACTACGTATTCGACATCAAACCGGACAGCATCTACTGGTGTGCCGCCGACATTGGTTGGGTCACCGGCCACAGCTACATCGTGTACGGGCCGCTTGCGAACGGTGTTACCAGCGTCATGTACGAGGGTGCGCCGAACCACCCCGACCTTGACCGTCTTTGGCGGATCATTGACGAGTACAAGGTGACGATCTTCTACACGGCGCCTACAGCGATCCGTGCATTCATGAAATGGGGCGACGAATACCCCGCCCGTCATGACCTCTCCTCGCTCAAGGTGCTCGGCACGGTCGGCGAACCAATCAACCCCGAGGCGTGGATCTGGTACCACGAGCACATCGGCGGTGAGAGGTGCCCGATCGTTGATACCTGGTGGCAGACCGAAACGGGCGCAATCATGATCACCCCACTCCCAGGCGCGGTGGCCACCAAACCGGGATCAGCGACTAGGCCATTCCCAGGGATCGACGCTGTGGTCGTAAACGACGATGGTGAGGTTGTGCCAACGGGTAGCGGCGGGTTCCTAGCGATCCGACGCCCGTGGCCGTCCATGCTGCGCACCATCTACGGCGACGACCAGCGTTACATCGACACTTATTGGTCACGGTTTGAAGGCATGTACTTCCCCGGTGACGGCGTCAAGACCGACAGCGACGGCTACTACTGGCTGCTTGGCCGCGTCGACGATGTAATGCTCATTGCAGGCCACAACATTTCGACGACCGAGGTCGAGTCCGCGCTGGTGTATCATCCGGCCGTTGCCGAGGCCGCGGTTGTCGGTCGTAAGGATCCGATTTCGGGTCAGGCGATTGCCGCGTTTGTGACGCTGCGCGACAAGTTCGAAGGTTCTTCCGAATTGATCGACGAGCTGAGAAACACCGTCGCAGAGCGCATCGGGGCGATAGCCAAACCGCAGAGCATCGTATTTACGAACGATCTCCCCAAGACCCGCTCTGGGAAAATCATGCGCCGTTTGCTGCGTGACATTTCGGAACACCGCCAGCTTGGTGACGTCACGACGTTGGCAAACGCCGACATCGTTGCCGAAATCGCCGAGATGGCCGCCGTCACAGACGAAGACTGACCACCGAGAGCGACGAGGGCATTAAGGGTGCAGGTCAGTTCTTGAGCAGAGGTTCCATGATCGACCGTGTCACTGCCGCCGCCTTGGCAGCATCCGGTAGTGCAGGGTTCCATGAGGAGATCGACGCCGCCACCACACGTTCCGTAGCCGCGAGACGAGCGATCGCAGTCTGCACCGCCTCGGCGCCCGGACCTCCGAGTGCCGGGTAGTTGACCGCCGGAAGGTCGGTTGGGTCGACGACATCCACGTCGACGTGCACATAGATCGGTCCGGGCGGCGGCTCGCTTGCAGCCACGTCGTCAACGGACATCACGGTGAGCCCGGAAGCCGCAATTGCGGCGCCCTCCTTCGGGTCGAGGTCGCGGGCATCGACCAGCACTACGCGCTCATCGGGCAGAGGCTTCATCCCCGTTGCCTCGACGATGGTTTGCTCGCCTCTTGCAGTGATCATCGCCAGTGGCATGCCACCGAGAAAATTCGACTCGGTGGTCTCCCATGTGTTGAAGTCGCCGTGTGCGTCGAACCAATACAAAGTGGGGACGATTCCTTTGCGTTGCAGACCCGCAAGCACCCCGATCGGCGCGAGACAGTCGCCGGCGTACACAACCGTTGGGCCGCTTGCAGCGACCCGCGTCGCGAGTTCGCCGTACAGGACCGCCATGCGCCTTTGCCCGATGTCACCGGGCTCTTCCGATCGAAATGGGTCGTCGGAGGAGCCCTCGTCCGGCAGGTCCACAGCGAGAACTTCGGCCGGTTGCGGCACCTCGAAGTCATCAAAGAAGCGGCCGACAAAATACGGCACTGAGATGACGTTCATGGGATCACGTTATCGGCGCGACGGGGTGCGTGTTCACCGTCTGAGACTTTTCGCGACCGGTCGTGCTGCACGAGTGGATGAGCGGCCCTAGTCATTACAAGACATAAAAGAAACGATTGTTACATTTATGACTGTATAGTGATATCATTGCTTCATGGACTTTCTTCGGTCTCTCGAATCCCTGGTACCCGGCGTGCAGGGAAGAGTTCTAGCAGTTTTGGTGGAAACCACTGCTGAACTCAACATGCGGACGATTGCGCGTTTGGCGGACGTCAGTGTGGCCCAGGCATCGCGTGTCCTCCCTCATCTTGTTGATTTGGGCGTGGTAAACCGTCGTGATGTCCCGCCTTCTTCGCTCTTTCGGCTTGTGCCACAACACGTCATTGCAGGTCCGCTGCTCGCACTCGCCCGACCGAGGGACACGGTGATCGAGGAGATGCGACGGTTCGCCGCCGCGCTTCCCATTCCCCCATCTTCGGTCGTGGTGTTTGGGTCCTTCGCTCGGGGCGAGGCCGATGCGCAAAGCGACATCGACGCTGTTCTTGTCAGGCCTAAAGACGTCGAAGCGTCTGACGAGGAATGGCAGGAGTCGATTGAGCAGTGGCAGAGCGCGGTCCGGCGGTTGAGCGGTAATTCGGTGGAAGCTCTCGAGGTGGGTATCGATGAGATTTCTGCAAGCCTACGGAGCAGGCGACAGATTTGGCGCGACATTCGTCGAGACGGAGTCGTGGTCTACGGTTTGAGCCTCGATGAACTCGAGAACGATGCCGCCTAGGAATCCGCGGACCAGAGTCGTCACAAGCAGCCAGGTGCGCAGCTATCTCGCCAAAGCTGAGGAATACGTCGCTGCGGCAGCGGATGAACTTGAGGCCGGTCGGGGAATTGCTGCGACCAGCCTTGCAGTCCACGCTGGGATTAACTCGGCGGACGTCGTGTGTGGGGCAAGGCTGGGAACGCGAGCGACCGGTCACGACCATGCTCAGGCATTGGAACTCCTCAAACAGGCAGGAAAGGACGGTTCGGAGCTAGGGACGGAACTCCGTCGGCTGCTACCGATGAAGACGAAGGCCGAGTACGATTCCGACGACATCCCACTTTCTGCGGCGACCAAGGCGGTAGAAAGAGCCCGACGGTGTGTCGTCATTGCCATCCGGGTCCAACGATCCTCTCGTTAGGTCGGGTACTCGTGTAGAAGCTGGCCCGGTAGCGACATGTTTTGGATAGTCCACTATCCTTTACGGAGACGACGTTGTCGGCACGCGGTGGGTGTTTGCCCTGGCAGTGCCACGATGTCGCTGAAAGTAGATTCGGGGGTCGGTGTCCGCGCTGGACGCAATCCGACGCTGGTTAGGTGGAGCAGTTTCATATGTGGACGTTTGTTACTAGGGGAAGCCGCCGTCGCCTGTCGATGACTCTGGCTTTCGTGTTGATCGTGTCGGTACTCACACTCGTCTTCACGCCTCCTGCACATGCTGTTCCCGGCGTGACGGTGACGCCAACTTCGGGGACCATTGCTGAGGACGGCGGGATCATGACGTACGACGTAGTATTGGATGAGCTTCCGAGCGCAGACGTCACGATCTCAATTGCTTTGCCTGGAACCGGCGAAGTGTCATTGGACAAATCTTCCCTGATATTCACATCCACAGATGGGACCACTCTTCAGACGGTGACGGTGACAGGTGTTGGTGATGACATCGACGATGGTGATGTGATGTCAACGATCGTGCACACTGCGTCCTCGTTGGACTTGAACTACGACGAGATTACGGTTGATTCTGTCGTCGTCACCACCACAGACGATGAAACGGCTGGTGTGACGTTGACGCCGACGTTGGGGAACGCCACGGAGGGTGGTGCTACGGCGACGTATACGGTGGAGTTGGATTCTGAGCCGATGTTCAACGTGACGGTCACGATTGATGATTCGTCTCCTGATGTCACCGCGGATGTCACGGTGCTGGTGTTCACCCCGAGTGAGTGGAATTCGCCGAAGACTGTGGTTGTGACTGCGGTGGACGATGACTTCGTTGAGGATGACGAGTTTCCGAATATCACTCATGCCGCGACGTCAGGTGATACGAATTACATCATTCCGGTGGCGGGGACGTTTGCGGTGACGGTGAACGACAACGATTCGGCTGGTGTGATTTTGATGCCGACGTCGGGGAGTGTGACTGAGGGTGGTGCGACGGTTACATATACGGTGGAGTTGAGTTCGCAGCCGACGGCTGATGTGATTGTTGCGGTTAATGAGTCGTCACCGGATATTTCGTTGAGTGTGACGTCTCTTACGTTCACGGCGGGTAACTGGGATACGCCGCGGGATGTGATTGTGACGGCGGTGGACGATGACCTTGTTGAGCCTGTTGAGTCCCCGAACGTTACGCATGCCGCAACGTCAGGTGATACGAATTACATCATTCCGGTGGCGGGGACGTTTGCGGTGACGGTGA